>JAZFVY010000429.1:0-2476 GCA_036447975.1 Desulfobacterales bacterium | reverse complement strand
CCTGCTTTTTGATTTTCTACAAGAATGTACTGCAAGGATTCACCAAGAACAGCTTCCACCGCAGTTTCAAAGGAAGGTTCCGGTTCGACGATATCTGCCATCAAACATAGAATACCATTGTTGCCGGGGCTTTTTAATCCGTTATCCGAGTCTTGATCGCCATAAGAGGCTCTTTCTTTCATTATGGCCCTGACACCGTCTTTGTACCACTCGAAGTTGTCTTCCATTTTCTTTAATGTGGTATACGTTGATCCGGCTTGGTTTCGTTCAAACTCCAGTGTCTGTACGTGCTTTACCTGCTTGCCAAGAGACTTGTTTTTTTCCCCGAGTTGCTCCTTAATGATGTCAATACGTACGCTCAGATCATCTATTTCCGATTTATATGAAGCATGTTTTTTTTTGGCTTTGGCCTCTTTGTTTTGGAGATCTGATACCTTCAGATTGGTTGCAGCTTCTTCTTTAGCTATTATTTTAAGGCGTCTTTTTAGACTTTCCTTGTTTGTCGTAGCGTTTTGACAGATATTTTTATATTGAGCTTCCCGGGCAATCAGGTCCATAAGATTTGTTTTGCAAGTTTCAAGTTCTTGATTCAGCACTGACAATTGATCTTCTATGTCTTGCGAGGCCGATCGCTCCTGGTCAAGAGTCGATCTTACAGCTTTTATCTCCGCAAAATTGCTTTTGTTCTGATTTTCAACCTGGGAGACTTCGGACGTTAAATTTCTGCTCTTTTCTTCACGGTCTTCTTGAGCAGATTCAAGCCCTGTCAATTCGGATTTAAGCCCTTCCACATCCTTGCGGAGGTGTGCCAGATCATTTTCAATTCGGTCTATGCTACGCTGTGTTTCGAACTTGCGGGACTTCTGGTCTGATATTTCCTGATCTTTCTTGGAGCGTTGGAACTTTATTTCTTCAACTGCGGCATCAAGCTTATTCAGCCTGGATGTATGACCAATGTCTGTATCCATTAGATCTTTTAATAAAGCATCGGTTTCATCAATTTTGTGAGTGTAATCATCATAATAATGAAGGGCCAGCCCAATATCGAGTTCCCTGATACGCTCCTGATGCTTTTTATAGCGTTCGGCCTTTCTGGCCTGGCGTTTAAGGCCTGCCATCTGCCGTTTTATTTCCGTAATTATGTCGGTAATACGCCAAATGTTCTGGTTCGTAGTCTGAATTTTGCTGAGCGCTTCTTTTTTACGGGTCTTATACCTAATAATTCCCGCAGCCTCCTCAATGAAAACTCTTCTTTCTTCCGGCCCGGCATCAGTGATTGCGCCGATTTTTCCCTGCTGAACCACGGCGTAGGATTTCGCTCCCATATCGCTTCCCATAAAGATATTATGTATATCCTTTAGCCGGCAGGGTTGCTTGTTGATGAAGTATGCGCTTTCACCGGACCGGTAAAGGCGCCTTGTTAACATGACTTCTGTAAAGTCATTTAGACCTTCAGGAGCACTGCCGTTTTCATTCGCAAGAGTTAAGGAGACCTCTGCCATGTTTAATGGCTGACTACCGTTTGAACCAGAAAATATTACATCTTCCATCGTCTTTCCGCGAAGTTTCTTTACACTTTGTTCCCCCATAACCCATCTAAGAGCATCAACAACATTACTTTTGCCGCAACCGTTCGGACCTACAATTGCAGAAATACCTTGAGGAAATCCAATACTGGTCTTTTCAACAAAGGATTTAAATCCGTTTATTTCCAGCTTTTTTATTTTCATGCCATCAAATCTCCTGTGATGGTGTTCTGCCTATTTACATAAATAACAGCTTCTTATAAAATCCACCTGTCCATTTATAATCTCGTAAAAAGTCAAAATTGCGATGGCAAAGTAAAAAGCGACAAATTCAAGGCGCGCGAATTACGTGTCATCCGCTAACGCGGTACCCGAAGGGTGCGTACTTAGCGTACGCCGCAATGACAACAAAATGAAGCGCAACGATGAAGTTGGACTTTTTACGAAGCTATCGAGTTAAATAACAAAAAGTTTACGGCTTGTAAAGGAAAAAACACAAGGTAGGGTATAATTTTAACTGTTAGAATACAAGATGTGGTGGGATATACGGTTTTTTGCACCTCTTTTTTAAAAAGATTTAAGCAAATCTATCCTTTCTTTAAGATCTCAAAGGATTTGGCTCATAAATAACTTGGTCCTTTCATGGGTGGGGTTGGTAAAGAAATGTTCCGGGGTCCCGACTTCCACAATGGCGCCCTCATCCATGAAAATAATGCTGTCCGATACTTCCCTGGCAAAGCCCATTTCATGGGTTACCACAATCATGGTCATCCCCTCTTTGGCCAGTGTCTTCATGACATCTAGCACTTCGCCGATCATTTCGGGATCGAGTGCAGAGGTCGGCTCGTCAAACAGCATCACCTTGGGATCCATGGCTAAGGCGCGGGCAATTGCAACTCGTTGCTGTTGACCGCCGGAAAGATTATCCGGATAGGCATTAGCTTTATCAG
>JAZFVY010000428.1:0-2697 GCA_036447975.1 Desulfobacterales bacterium | reverse complement strand
CCTATTTCTCAGGACAAAGGATAGCGATAATTTCGACCATTCTTTATCCTTAACAGCTAATCCTCCTTATGAAGCTGACCGGAGCAAGCCATTCAGCATTAGCGACTTCGGCAATATCAAATAGGATGCCTTCTGGTTCCATTCTCTCGTTACCGACCCTGGTATTGCTGAGTTTGAGAATTCAAAGAAAAAGCGGGCTGGGAAGAAAGAAATACCTTAGAGCAAAATAGCTAATTTGAAAATAGGCGGGGTGTTCACAGACCACTGGCTCCAGAGGCTTTTGAGGCTGCAAATTTAACTTTACAGGTGGTACATTGATGATGGGGCAAGTCAATTCTGATTAATATACTTATTCAAAGATCTGTTGAATCTTTAGCAGGGATAGGATTTACAATTATTGGGATCCCTGCTTATTATTTGTGGAAGAAAGCATCCCTTAAGGAGGCACCTCAATGAGTTCGAAATTAAAGATTGTGTCTGAAAATGAAATCCTTGATGCTTGGGGAGTTATTTCTAATAAAGTGCATCGCACTCCTGTTGCACACTCAACCTATCTTGGTGAACTAACCCATACAAAACTCTTTTTAAAACTTGAACTTTTTCAAAAAACGGGATCTTTTAAAGTCCGGGGAGTTTTGAACAAGCTAAATTCCCTTAGCTCAAAAGAGAAAGAAAAGGGGGTGATCTCTCTTTCAGCAGGCAACCATGCCCAGGCACTGGCATGGGGAGCTGCGCAATTTGGTGTTCCAGCCACGATTACTATGCCGGCGAATAGCGTAAAAAGCAAAATTGAAGCAACGTGCAATTATGGGGGAGAAGTCCTCTTAACTGAAGGGAACTTGCTTGAATACTGCTTGTCGGTTCAAAAAGAGCGCAATTTACTTCTCGTGCATCCATTTGACGATCCGGATATTATTGCGGGTCATGGTTCCATTGGGTTGGAGATTGTGGAGGATGTCCCCGACGTAGACTATGTTATTGTCGGTATTGGTGGAGGCGGTTTAATATCCGGCATTGCAGCAGCAGTTAAGGCGAAGAATCCATATGTCAAGGTTATTGGAGTCGAGCCCGAAGGCGCATGTGCCATGAGTCAAAGTTTAGAGCGCAACGAAACGGTTCATTTAGATCGGGTTGATACGGTGGCCGATGGTCTGTCTGCGCCATTTGCGGGAGAATATACACTTGCACACGTTCAAAAATTCGTTGATGACGTGGTCATTGTATCTGATATTGAGATTTTGCATGCATTGAAGCTTATTTGGGATCGCTGTAAGGTTTTGGCTGAACCAGCAGCCACATCGACGTTGGCTGCAATGTTGTTTAATAAGGTTCATCTTCCGAAAGGGGCCACTGTTGTTTGTGTCCTTAGCGGTGGTAATGTGAACATGGATGACATCCAGAACCTTATAAATCCTGTTCAGTAGTGAATACGGAAACATATGGGATTGAAATCATCCATGTGTGATGAGGTACCTATGAAAAAAAAATCTTTATCATCAATATCTTTATTATCATTATTTCTTTGGAATTTGGCTTTTTTCCTGCTAACAGATTGCCGGAAAGCCTCGTCTCCCAAATTTGCAGTCGAGGAAGCAACAATTGGAGACATCCACAGAGCCATTCAGTCGGGCGAGCTCACCTGCCGTCAGTTAGTAGAGTACTATCTCACGCGTATCGAAGCTTATGATCAGCCCTTGAACCTAAACTCCATTGTTGTTGTAAACCCCGATGCACTGAAAAAGGCTGATGAGCTGGATAAGGAATTCACATCAACGCGAAAACTCCGTCCTTTGCACGGTATTCCCGTGATTGTAAAAGACAATTATGACACGAAAGATCTACAGACAGCAGCAGGCTCACTCGCCCTCAAAGGCTCCAAACCCCCTGACGATGCCTATCAAGTGAGAAAGATCCGAGAAGCCGGAGCAATCGTCCTGGCAAAATCGAATATGGCAGAATGGGCATTCAGCCCTTATCAGACAGTAAGTTCTATTGCTGGCACAACCCGGAATCCTTATGACCTGGAGCGTGTGCCAGCAGGTTCGAGCGGCGGGACCGCTGCTGCTGTTGCCGCAAACCTTGGTGCAGTTGGACTGGGTACGGATACAGGAAATTCTATCCGCGGTCCTTCATCACATAATTGCCTGGTTGGCATTCGATCCACAATGGGATTGACAAGCCGAGATGGCATAGTTCCCCTTTACCTGCGAAATGATGTCGGGGGTCCGATGGCAAGGACAGTGGAGGATGCTGTGAGAGTTTTAGAAGTGATTGCAGGCTATGATCCTGCTGATCCCATTACTAAAAACTGTATTGACAAAGTTTCTGATGACTATATGCGTTTTCTGGATGAAGACGGCCTAAAAGGAGCGCGTATCGGTGTCTTTCGGTTTTACACAGATAAACCGACAGCCGATGCTCAGGTCAAAGCGCTGTTTGAAAAAGCGATTGAAGACATGGAGTCTCAAGGAGCAGAGATTATCGATCCTTTCCAAATCCCAAATTTTGAAGAACTGACAAAAAAATTGTGGTGCAACACCTTCAGATATGATGTCAATAATTACCTCTCCTCCCTTGGAGATAAAGCTCCTTATAAAAGCCTTGCTGAGATTGTAGATTCAGGACTTTATGCCCCTTATATTGAAGAGAGATTAAAGCGGGCACTGAAATCTCCAATAGAAGAAGAGCCGGCATGCA
>JAZFVY010000427.1:0-2767 GCA_036447975.1 Desulfobacterales bacterium | reverse complement strand
CCTTGTTTTTTTGCCTCTATTTTGGCATCTCTAAGTAGATTTTTACCGCTTGTTTCAGAAAAATCAGGATCGATGCTTCTATCACCGATAAGTGCAAATTCATTAACATGAGGAAATTCAGCCATTACATAATCTAAGACAACTTTTGCGGAGTGCTCTAGATGAAAATCACTGGTATTAAATACTAAATAACTTGTTCTCATATCTTAAGGAAATAAATGTGTGTATGTAATGGCCTAATTTGAATCGTCATTCCCGCGAAAGCGGGAATCCAGCATACAATGTTTCTTTATAGTTGCCATGATTTTTTGAGAAGTTTACCGGTAGATTTATAACATATTCAATTTTTTGGCACAATCAGTTTGCTGATAGTAAATTCATTAAAATAATCCAATCTAAAATTTACATTATTTGATAATAAAAATTGATATCGAACGTTGACAACTCTGTCCACCTTTAGTATCCGAGTTTCAATTGTCACCGCAACCGACAGGCTTTTTTTATGTTGCGGTCTACCGGAATTCCAGTTACAATCATTATTTATTAATTAATTTGACGAAATATTCATTTTTAATAAAGAAAGGAAATAGGCATGTTAGAGAAAAAGAAAGGGATAGATATTGTCATTGAGATCGGCGGCATTAAAACTTATGAAGAAGCGATGCAGCTTTTTGAAAACAGATTGGATGATATACACCTTGCCAGAATAAAAACAATCAGTCATCAGGAAGTCATTATTAAGATCGCAAATGCCATAGCCATGTGTGAGCCGGAGTCGGTTTTTATCAATACCGGATCTGAAGAAGATAAACAGTTTATCAGGGAATTGTCTTTAAAGAAAGGCGAAGAGGAGACGCTTCCCATGGAGGGTCATACCATCCATTATGACCTAAAGGAAGAACAAGGGCGCATTGTTGATCGCACCTATTATATCGCCAATAAAGGCGAGGAGATCAGTTCTCTTGCCAATAAGATAGACAGGGAGGACGCGCTCGTCGATATCAGGGAAAAGCTGTCGGGCATTATGAACGGCATGATTATGATTGTTGGATTTTATATGCGCGGCCCCATCGGATCTCCTGCATCAAACCCAGCTCTTGAGATTACCAGCTCCGCTTATGTTTGTCACAGTGCGGAAATGTTATACAGAAATGCCTTTCCTGTTTTTGACAAGGAAATGGACCGTCTCGATCATTTCTACACCAACATACACAGCGAAGGCTTAAATCGGCCCGAAGATTTACCCAACGCACGTGTCTATATGGATCGGAGCTTTCAAACTACGTACAGTGTGTATTGCACGTATGCGGGAAATACATTGTTGATGAAAAAAGGCAATCATCGTTTTTCCGTTGATAAGGCCGTATATGAAAATAGAGGAAACGAGCTGTCCGAACACATGTTTATTACCGGTATAGACGGCCCCGGAGGCCGAGTAACATGGTGCACCGGGGCAGCGCCCAGTGGTTGTGGAAAGACGACCACTGCCATGGCTGGTAACCACTTTGTCGGTGATGACCTTACACAGATGTGGATTGATGAAAACGGCAGTATTCGGTCGATCAACCCCGAATGCGGCATTTTCGGTATTGTCGAAGATGTGAATCGGGAGGGCGATCCATACCTTATGGAACTGTTAAGAAACCCCGGAACGGAAGTGATCTGGTCTAATGTTCTTATAGATGAGAACGGCGTCCCCCACTGGACCGGAAGCGGCGAAGAACCTCCCCTGAAAGGCAGAAATTTTCAAGGATTCTGGGAACGCGGTATGCGCGACGAAAACGGTAATGAAGTGCCCATATCCCATCCGAACTCGAGGTGTACTATAATTTCGCCAGCTCTGGCAAATTATTCTGAACAAGCAGAGAAACCGAAGGGTGTTGAAACGAAAATCATCACTTACAGCGGCCGGGACGGCGATACCATGCCGCCGGTCTGGGCAGCGAAAAGTTCAGACCATGGTGTCGTCATCGGCGCTAATATAGTATCCGCAGCAACAGCAACAGAAGTCGGGGCAGCCGCCGGTATCAAGCGACAACCGTGGGCCAATGCCCCTTTTATTCCGGGTGCGTTGGCCGATTATATGGATGCTCAATTTAAATTCTTTGGAAATGAACGAATTGCAGATGACAAAAAACCGGTAATGGCAGGGTTGAATTATTTTTTAACCGTTGAAGCCAGAGGCGGCACTTCCGAGAAACTTTTAGGAGAGAAAAGAGACGTAAAGGTTTGGCTGGCCTGGTTGGAAAGACATGCACACGGCGAGGTGGAAGTAATCGAAACACCGATTGGATGTCTTCCGAAGTTTAATGATCTTAAAAAGTTGTTTCAATCAATAATCAACAAGGAGTATGCAAAGGAATTGTATGCCAAGCAGTTTTCTTTGTATATCGATAATATCATTGGAAGGGTAGAATTGCAGATAGAAGCCTATGGAAAAGAATCGAATGTTCCGGAAAAACTGTTCGAGGTCCTGAATGAACAAAAGAACGGCCTGTTGGAACTAAGAGACAGGTTCGGAGGGATAGTAACTCCAGACGAGCTTGAACAAGTCGAACAGAGTTGAAAAAAGGATGGATGACCCCATCCATCTGCATTTATATTTGAAAATCTCCCGGCGGGAAAGATCCACCGGGAGATTCAGCCTCTTTTTAAGCCGCGAGCTTTATGGCATTTTCAGTTACACCGCGGATTTCGTTCGGTGTAAAAGGTTTTGCAAGGTAATCAACGGCCCCCAGTCTAGCGGTTTCCACAGCCGTTTCTATGC
>JAZFVY010000426.1:0-9243 GCA_036447975.1 Desulfobacterales bacterium | reverse complement strand
CCCCGCCCTTAAAGGCGGGACGCTTCACCCTTGATCCTTGGATCCTCTTCTCCAACTAAATTGGAGAAGAACTAAAATGTTAAAAAGGAGATTATTACGGTTTCAGAAAATCTTTTAAGTTGATGACCTTTTCGCCTTTTATTGACTTCTTCAGGCTTGCCCAGGATCCTCTCACCTTTGCCCTTCTGATTTCATTGATTATGTCTTGGATTTCTAGGCTGTTTGCTATAAGCTTTTCAATCTGTTCATCAACATCTTTCCAACTGGCTTCAAGATCCTCTGTATGGAGCTCAAATTGCCCCAGGAATGACAGCAACGCACCTAAATGGGATAAAAATCCATAGTGTGTGGTGTTCTGAAGGTAATACGGGCAATGGCACCACAGGCTGATGCATTGAAAACCCCGCTTTTCACCTTCTGACTGTATGATGGAATGAATGGCACCAGGGCCCTGATACGAGACAGGAATGATGTCTTTTTGTCTCAATTTTGAAAAGTAGTCTTTGTTCGAGGCGATTCCCGATATGATCCTGTCCGTATGGAGGACATTGTCATACATGCTTCCCAGGGTAATGATGGTCTCAACCTCCAGTTTGCCGCAAAGGGAAAACAGCTCATCCACAAAATAAAACCACCGAAGGTTCGGCTCGTCGGCCTCCAGGATAACAATATCATTTTCGCCTGAACCGGTCCGGGCGGCATAAAAAAATCCTCCAGGTGACGAAAGACTCTTCAGGGTCCCTGCCTCTATATTTACCATTGGGCGATCTACATCGTAGCTGTAAAAGGTGTCTGGGTCGATCCTGGCGAAAAATTGAGCCTTCAGTTTCCGGATCAAATAGGCGGCCATCCTCGTTGAAACGTCCAGCGCATTCCCCCAGCCGTCAAACCCCGCAATAAGAATGGGCTCTTTTAGGTCGGGCAATTCTTCTATGTGGATTCCTTGCTTTTTCATATCCTTAAGTTTGACATTCAGACGCCTGAAAGTCAAGGTGTTCGTTTCTTGCGGTTATTTCAAAGCTCGATGATTCCGAGAAAAGGATATGTGCATTTTCAAACAAAGAATATGTTCACAAATTTGATGTCATATTTTCTTTAATGTTCCTGTCCAAGTCTCAAAAGTGGGTGTATTAAGTTCTCTCTCTTCATTTTTGTAAAAAACAACATAACTAAGATTTTTCCAACCAATAAAACTTAAGCCTTTCTTGCTCTTATAGTATCTCGTACGCCAAGTTCCTGAATTTAGGTATACATGTTCTTTTGGTTCCACAGGATCATCTGCAACGCGCAAGGCTGTCTGCAGGGGATCATGAGTATGCCCATAGACCACGTATCTTATCCTATTATCTAAATGCGCATATTCACTTGCCGCTGCTTCAATGTGTTCATCCTTTGCAAAATGTTTCCCTACTCTGCCTAATAGAGGCATAAGTTTTTCGAGAGGAAATAGTTTGAATTTCTCAAGCAAAAACAATACAGACTGTATCTTATCTGCTTCATCTATAAAATCATTCCACTTATCATGATGCTTATACCATTTTTCTACAAAAGTTAATTTATTGAATTCCTTTATGACTTCATCCACTGTGTTCTCGATAGCTTCTTTTAACTTAAGGTTCTTTTTTACCTGATAGAGAAGCCATTCAATGACCGCTGAAAGCGGTCGTACATTTTCTATCTCCTGAAAATTTCTCCTCAGTGCTTCTCGCTCTTTTTTCGGCAACTTTTTGATTTCCTTTTTCTTCATGAGCTTCCACGGAAGCTTTGCTATCAGCTCTGTGGTAATAGGATCACCAATGGGCACCCTCATATAGTCTTCGTTTCCATAAGAAATACTACCCTCATAGTTGAATTTATCATACTCGTGCCCGTGTCTGGCAAACACCCCGTAGTTCACGTCTTGAAAATTGTGATCGAAAGGAGTGGCACGAGGGGGTATCCCAAGGCAGTCACAGACCTTATCCCGTAGGCTTTGATACTTATTGCATAGCCGATCGTGATTGCCAGGGACATAGATTGTTTCTGGTTCAATGGGGAGGCCAAAATCGGCTTTTAAATTTCCACTAAGCAAATCAAAGGTTGACCGATTCTTTTTGATTATAGCATCAAATATTGTCTTAGCATTTGCCTCAATCTTCTGCTCGTCACTTCCCCATGGCCGTTCATTCACTGGATTGTCAAACCACATCTCAGTCCTTAATAAATCAAAAATATCACCAAGAAAGACAAGTTTTATCTCTTCTATTGGTCGTCCTTCTTTGATCAGCCAGTTAGCTGTGCCAGCGATGTTTTTAAAAAATATCTTAAATGCATCTGTAGGAATATTGTGCTCACCGGCCGTCCCATCAACGAAATGTAAGTCACTTATGAATATTAACATCTTTACCTCCTTTTATTCATTCTGGAGAAGAGGGACATCTTTTTTTCTCAAGTATCCCCATAAAGATCTCCTGGGTCTCTCTTTCTTCATCAGGTGTCATGAATAGCTCCGGAAGGGGTGGCCTGGACCTACCCAAAGATACAGCCATCTCTATCCCCAGAGGGTTATATGGCAGTAATGAGACATCCTCTGTCCCTGCTTCACAGAGGAGATCCACGATGTCTGAGAGGTTGTCTCTGGTTGCTGTGATATCCGGTACAAGGGGAATCCTGGGATGCACTTCAACTCTTTTCTCCTTATATAGGCGTTGGAGGTTCTGGAGGATCCTCTGGTTTGGTTTTCCGATATACTTTGTGTGCGCCTTTGGATCAGCGATCTTGATGTCATAGTAGATGAGGTCCAAATAGGGGAGTATTCTTTTTTTGAACGTGTGGTAATCGAAGTAGCCTGATGTTTCCAGGGTGAGATGGACCTCTTTTGCCTTCAGGTGTTTGAGCAGGGGTTCAAGGTAGTCGGGATACATCGTACATTCTCCCCCGGAAAGGGTTATCCCGCCACCTGAGTGGCGGTAAAAGGGAAGGTCTCGCAGGAGGATCTCGGCAAGGGTTTCAACCGAATAGCAAGAGCCTATAATCCTAAGGCCATTTCCGGGGCAGACACCTGTGCATGTGCCACAGCGAACGCACCTATCCCTGAGAATACGTCCAGGGAATTCGAGATCTATGATCCCCTGGGGGCAGGCATCCGCACAGCTTCCACAGTGGATACATTGTTTTGGAGAAAAGGATATCTCTACCTCGGGGTCCTGGGTTTCAGGACTATGGCAGAACATACACCGAAGTGGACACCCCTTGAAGAAGACCACACTGCGAATACCAGGGCCATCTTCGAGACTGTGCCGCTTGATATCAACTATGAGGGGAAGGTTATTTATCTCTAAATGATTATCCAACACCAAACCTATGCCCCAGGTCTCTGACCATAAAACCGAACTTGTATACGTAGTTCAAATTTCCATCCACCTCTACATCGTTGGCAAGTAGTGAATCGAGAATGTCCTGATCCCTGGAGAATATAAAGTCCCTCAAGGCAGCTGCATTCTTGAAGGTTACGCGAACATCCCACTTGTCCGGGTTATCTTCAGGTTTACTATCAACTTTCATTTTACCATTTTTGAAGATAACAGAGGCGTCAACAACCGGCCTGTCTGTTTCAGTTTCGATCTCTCTGGTTTTGAACAGGTACCGTCCCTTAAAGTCCTTTATATTCTTCGAATATCCGGGCAGCACCAAAAACGCCAGGTCCATGCCGTCCAGAAGAAGCTCCAGAAACTTATCTGTTGCTTTACCTGGTAGTTGTTTAAGCAAATTTTTACAAAAGCGCTTTATTAAAACAAGTCCTGCTCCTTCATGAATATAACTGACGATACGTGATACAGTGTGCTTGAAGATGCGTATCATACTGCGTTTCAACCGGGCAATCATAGATCACCTCCTATTTTGGCAATGGAAAGGGATCAAAGGGGACCATTTTCCCTGGGGAAAGGAGGTATTCTGTGCGGTCAATGATCTCTTTTTGCATTTGCGGATTTAGATCCTTGAAGTACGCCGTATATCCCGATACCCGGACCAGGAGTTCAGGATATTTCTCAGGATGCTTCACTGCGTCAACAAGTGTTTTGTGGTCGGCGATGATGAACTGGATTTCCATCCCTCCATCCCGCTCTCCATCCGCATCATCGAAATACCCTTCCACAGAGGCAACAAAGTTGTCGAGCATCCTCTCCTCTTCTCCAGATTCAGGGGTATACTTCAGATTTAAAGCCACTCCGCTTGAGAGGCATCTTGCCGGAAGGTTTGCCACAGAATTGAGGGCCTTGGTAAGATAGGGGGTTACACCAGAAACAGGGGTGATGCCGCTGGTGAAGTTCTCACGGGCAGGGCGCCCGTTGGGGGTTGCCTGCATCAGCCTCCCAAAACCTGCGTGGTTGGTCATGGTCCAGTATCCAACCCGGTAGTGTCCACCACGATAGTTCACTTTCTCACCAAATGTACTATCCATCAGATCCACGATCCAGGTGACATTGGTATCGGCAACCGGATCTTCGTTACCGTATTTAGGCGTCTTCTCCGGGTTCATAAGTCGCGTTTGCAGGACTTCGTACCCCTTAAAGTTCTTTTGGAGCGCGTCGAGGAAGTCCGCAAAGGGCATCCTCTCCTCAAAGATGACCTTCTGGATAGCGCTCAGGGAATCGGCAACATCTGCAAGTCCAATGATGGCTGCACCTGAAGAGTTGATAGCAGCCCCACCCTCGATGAGGTCTTTTCCCTTCTCCATGGGCCCTTCGAACAAGGCCGAGAGGATAGGGGTGGGATAGAAGACCTGGTGTACACTCCCAAGAGAGTTATTTAAGTTTGTTGCCTGATCTACAAGCCAGCGTGTCTGCACCTCAAAGGCGTCCTTAAACTCCTGATAAGTTGCAAAAGTGGTGGGATCACCCGTCTCCTTACTTATCAGTAAGTCCATACCTGTATGTCTGTGTTTTCCGTTGAATAAGGCAAGTTCAAGGGCAGAGGTCAGGTTCAACAGGATGGATGCACTGTGGCCATAGAACCGCCCATTGCTCCCGGGCTCTACACAGCCGATTACACCATAATCTCGTGCCTGTTCAATCGTTTCACCCTTCGCAGTAAGGGCCTTGATAACCGCCCTGTCATTGTGAATTGCCGGAATGGCCCCTGTATTGATATTCAACGCACAGAGTCGTCTTAAGTAATCTTCGGAGTTTACACCTTGATAATATCTAGCATTAGGGTTGGGGTCACGCAGCTTCATCAACTCCGTTGCCCTGAGCATGAGATAAGTCAGGTCATTCACAGCATCATTACCATCCTTATCAACCCCACCTATAGTGATGGCCTGGTTGGAGCCTGTACCGCCGAAGAGTTGTTCTCCTGAATCTGGGATGGCAGGCACATGGTCACCTATCTTGAGCCATAGAGAGCAGATCAATTCGATGGCCCCCCTGATATCAATGGTTCCATCTTGAATATCCTGCCGATAGAGGTCGTAGAGGATCTGATCCAACCTGCCAAGACTGAGGCCAATGTTGGGATTTTCAAGGTGGATGGCGGTCCAGCAAATCCATACTGTTGTCAGTCCTTCACGGAAGGTCCGTGCAGGAAACTCCGGCACACGGCGGTTGATCTCCGCAATATCAAGAAGTTCCTTCTTCCGGGTTGGATCGGCCTCTGCTTCAGCCAGTTCCTCGGCCTTTGCCGCAAGGTTGCGGGAGTAAGCAATAATTCCTTCCAAGACCTCTTGGATTGCGGTGTAGAACTCTTTCTTTGAAGGTTCAGAGGTGCTGGCTTCTCTTTCCGTTGCTTCATCAATAATCTCACGCAAACCAAGGCTTATGGCCCTGGAGAAGTCCGGTATAGTGTGGGAGATGCAGCCAGCCTTACTCGTAAGAAAGAAGACAAGCTGCTGAAAAAGCTTTATCTCAGGGGCATATTTCTTGCGTTTGTACCTCTTCCAGTTCTCCTCAAAGCATCTCTTCCTGGCAAGTTCAAGGATGTTATTCTCCATCCAGCGAGGAAAGATTTCATAATTGAGTTTTTCCACGTCGGAATCGGTAATGTGGAAAGGGTTGCTTGCTCTCTTTGAGATCGTCCAGAGTTCCGGCCAGATGGTCAAGGCAATGGCAAATTCAGGGTAGAGGGGGACCCCCTTGAACTTGCTGGTGGTAGAACCGGCAAAAGGCGAAGTATCTTCAACCTCGAAAGGTTTCAAACCAGAATCGGTTCGTTCGTAGCCCTGATTATGCCGGACAACCGACTCCCGTGTTTCCAGGATCTTTCTGTATACCCTTGCCTTGTCGAGAATAGAAATTTTATCCTGCTCGAAAAGACCGGCCTCAAGACTGAACTGCGTTACAAGCTTCGGGCGTTCGATGCATATCTCCGGAACAGCCCGGAAATAATCCTTCCTTAGCCGCTTTAGTTTTCCTGAAAGCTCGCAGCTATTCAATGATGGATCATCAATGGTGACTAGTGCCATGTCCTGTCTCCCTAAACAGTTTTTTAGTCAAAAATAATAAATATTCGAAAAATTGTCCACATTATAATTCAAACATTCGATTGTAATATTCTGCTATCTAATTTCGCTAGGTAAAATATTTCTTGCTCATGATAAAAATCGTTATCAATGTGAACAGGGTCTTCTGTCTTGAAATCACCACCCCATCGTAAAACCTTATCCTCCCTTATCAATTTAAAAAATCTTGTAATGTTATCAGACAAATTTATATGATTGCTATTCCGTAGCATCTTGGAGTTGTAGATTTCACCTTCATAAAATAAGTTCATATCGATGGCGTGGCCAATATGGTGGCAACTACGTGATGCAGGTTTGACTATCGAACCTTTGAATTGATTATTAAGTGGCCTTAATGATGATGTCACCCAAATTTTCAAATTGCATTGAGAGGCATACTCAGATAGCCGTTGCAAATCCGGCACAAAATCTTGATCTACTCTCGAGGTTTCTCCAATAAAAGAATCATGCATGAAAACAACGGGTTTAAATTCTGGCTCATAATTGCCTCCATTGGTCTTTGGTAATACCGAAGATGTGGGTATTTTTTCTATATAATCACCATGTACATATCCCACCTGCCCACTCGGGGACTTCACTCTATAAAAAGTGACTTCATCTACTATTGTAAATTCTTCATTATGTCCCAACACACCAATTTTATCACCATTGGGCTTGAACCGTAAGTTCAACCCTGTCGTTGATTTTACGATGCCTTTTTGCATGATATTAACCTTTCGGCTCCTGATCTATGCTACTTGTTTGTTTCTTTGTTTTCTCACGCTCTGTTTTTCCAGCGGCCCTGATTTTCTGAACTTTCTCAATTCCACGCGAACCAAAATAAAAACCATAAATGACCATCATTAAAGTTGAAAAAAATGGTATCCATTCTTTTAAGGATTTCAATTGAATTTCTGTCAACGCACTATCAAACACTGTAAAAAAAGCCAATATGGACACCGTAATAGTCATAAATATGAGAGCCATTGGACGTACATTCTTAGACAGCCAGGAATCACTTTTCATATCCAATTTTAGGCGCCCTGTTAATTCACTCTCTAAATTTTCTTCGTGTTCGGCCTGCTGATTATCTAATTTAACCAGTAACTCCCGCATTCTAACTTCGTAGGCTGTTTGTATTTTTAATTTCTGGTTTTTTGTTAGTGCCATTTCTTCGTCACTTGTAACCAGTTCGTCTATTACTTTCCCAACAGTGGAAGCTAAATCAACTCCAACAGCGCTAAATATTTTGCTATACCATGCCATTGCTTTATCTCCTTTTGCTAATCAATTAATAAGAAAAACGATACAAGCAAATATCTAACATAGTCTCCTTTATACATAACGAGTCTGTAGAATAAGTCAAAATCGCAACGGGTTCTTTTCCGATATTGAGAGTTAGCCAAAAAGGCTGACCGGGTGATCCATCTAAGACGTTGTATTTGTCTTATTTGAGCACAAGGGGTCGGGCCGACCTATCTCTTTGATATTTATAAAAAAGATGTATATTTGTATGTGTATGGGCCCTATCCGTCCTTAGATCACATGGGGCAAAAGAAAACATGGTCTGATCAGAAAACTCTCAACAGAACTTTTTCTGTTCTATCGGGAGATGGTTAGGCACATTTTGAGGTGTTTCTCCATGGATGGAGCTCCAAATAGAGGTTAAAGAACTGCAGGTTAGACCTTTATGTGCTAATAAATCATATTGAACACCGTTTTTAAGTGAAGCTCCCCGCCCCGAAGGGCGGGGGCTTAGCCTCCCACCAGTGCTTCGCAGCACAGTAAGGAAGTTGAGTATTTGTATGAAGCTCCTCTCGACCCTTCCGAAAGGACAAGGCATGCGGGGAGCAGGCCGGTCAAAAATAATAAATACCTAAATTCTGCAAGCCTCGTATCGGCCGGATATAAAAGGCATCAATCGCGCTGCCGTATTGTAATACTGCAAGCGATTGATAACGCAGTAGATCCGGTCGAGATGAGACTCCCGAAGGGTTAACTTATTTCGAAATCTAATGCGTATTTCATCATTTTATTTCGCCTACTTATCGTTGTGCGGCTATTGATGAAAACTTATCAATATCGCATTGTCATTATTGAAAAATTATCTCTTTCGAAAAAAGTTAATGCATGATTTAGGAAATATTTAAAAATTTCGTTTACAGAGACTTTACACAACTATTACACACTACATTTTCCATGCCAAAACCAGTTTTTTCGGCATCTGTATTAAAACGATTGAATTTATATGACCGACTTTGTTACCTTATTACCTGAAAACAGTTGTTCCATGGATGGTTCTGGAGGTTATTTTACCGCGCATAAAAGTGCACATAATAGTGTGCACAATTTGCAATTTATTATGCGCCTTGCTGATGGAGCAGTAAAGATGGGTAATTCTGATTAGTGTTCAGTTGAGAGTTCTTAAGATGTTTGGTGATCGAGACAAAGCAAAAAAAAGTGCACACAAAAATGTGCACTGCACATGTTTGTGTGCACTTTGTCAAATAATTAAAATGGAAAAACAGAGTTCTTGAACAAACCTCTGCTAAAAAACATGTCGATTTTTGAAATGTTCAGCTTTGACCCCTATCTTTTTTAAAAAAACATTGACTTTCTGGTCTGGTCTGGTCAGACTAAATATGAGGAGGTGATGTATATGCTCATAACAAATATTTCAAAGGCAAAGGCCCAGCTATCAGCCCTTATTGAGAAGGTCATGGCTGGGCAAGAGGTGATAATTGGTAAAGCAGGGAAGCCCGTTGCAA
>JAZFVY010000425.1:0-4309 GCA_036447975.1 Desulfobacterales bacterium | reverse complement strand
AGCGGGGCAGGGCATGTTACTTTTTCTGATCATTCGCCTGCCATGTTCAATTCACGCAGTGAGGAGTGTAACGTATTTATCTGTGGTCCTGATCAGGAAAAAACAAAAATATAACCTTAGCGGCCTTCGCGTCTTGGCGGTTCAAAAGATCGTACTGGGGCCCGCCCCGTAGCTCCGGAAGATGGTACTGGGGTATAATAAAAAAACAAGAATATAGAAAAATCTGAAAAACTAGATAGAGATGGAAAAGAAGCTGAAAATGAAGATCAATAAAACAGAAAAGGAAATTAATCTGTCACGAATGGACTTGACCCCTTTGTCTTTTAAGGAGGAATTAAATTGACAAAATTGCATATAACTCATCAAAAGAGAGAATTCGGTTGTAATAATTTCAATAGGATATAAATTGGCAAAATATGGAAAACTCATCAAGAGTGTTAAAAATCGATTTGGGCAACAGCCCGTCAAGCTTTGACACCGATTCCCTAAGATGTGAATCTAATTATTTGATGTTCATATTCATCTGTGTTAATCTATTAAGCAAAATATGACAAACGGCATAATCTAAATGAATAACAAAAATTCCATAAAAATTCCAAAAGACTTAATTAAGGCATTTTGCAAAAAACATCATATACGCAGACTTTCCATTTTTGGATCAGCTCTTCGCCAAGATTTTAGATCCGACAGTGATATAGATGTTCTTGTTGAGTTCCATCAAGATTATATACCAGGACTCATAAAATTAGCTGGAATAGAAATTGAATTGTCTAACATTTTGGGGCGAAGAGTGGATCTAAGGACACCGGAAGATCTAAGCCGCTACTTTAGGCAGGAAGTTGTGGACTCTGCAGAGATACAATATGCTGAAATCTGATTATATTAGATTGAGACACATGTTAGACGCTGCGAAGGAAGCTATATTATTCATCCAAAAAAAAGAAAGGGCTTCTCTTGATGTAGATCGCAAATTAGTGTTGGCGCTCATTAAATCAATAGAGATCATCGGTGAAGCAGCCAGTAGAATAACAAAAGAGTGCCGCGAAAATCTATCCAAACAAATCCCTTGGCCTAATATTATCGGTATGAGAAATCGCCTTATACACGCCTATTTTGATATTAATCTCGATATTCTTTGGAAGACGGTAACCGAGGATATTCCCCTTTTGATAGATAATCTTGAAAAAGTTTTACCCCCAAATGAAATTCAATAGAAACAACCAACAACTTTAGCCTGTGCAATTTTTACCCCGTTAAACCTTCTTGTTCTCCTGTTTATCTGGAGCACGACAGTGACAGTGAAACGGATTTAACCGGGGCGAGAAATAAAAAGACAACGAAAATAATAAAACAATGGATGTCCCCCAGATCTCAAGATCATGTCCTACAATTACACTTGGCAAGTATTATTAAAAGGATCATTATGCTTAGAGAGGTTTGAAAAACTCGCTGGATTACCGATTTTATGATTTTATCAATTTTGTTGAAAAACGGAGTTGAAAATTACAGCAATTTACTCTTAAAATAAGGGCAATGGCCTATAATCAGTCTGCATTTCAGCCCCGAAAGAAGTTTACCCCGTTATATTGATGGTATACAAAAACAATACTATCCTTCACTGAATATCGAATTGAGAAGAGTGTAAGTTTACTTCAAAATTTCCATCAGATGCGAAGCATATTTAATGGGGCTCATTTTGAGGTGACGGACCCGGTTTTTGATCACCGGGCGCACCCATGCCCCGTTAAATTCCGAAGGAACATTTATCTGGGGTCTCCACCTTATACGGTGGCAACCCCCTGGATTTCTTGCCCCGTTAAATTGCTTGAAATTACATTTCCAAAAATGGATTTATTAATAAGAGAGTGATTATAACAGTCAATTATAAGATGATATAGCGCTTCAAGCAAATGCCGGAGGCATATTTAACGGGGTGAACCTCTCGAGATATTATAGGCCGCCTGGCGATACCAACAATCGAATTTATTTTTAGCAGTAGTAGTAAACCGAGCTCGACATGCTCCATCATGCAAATGGCTGAGCCCAAAATACTGCTCCACAATGTATCAGACCTTTGATATTTTCTTATTACGCTCTTTTTCATAGGAGGCCTGCCCCGTTAAATTGCTTGGGATTTTATGAAGTAAACGCAAGGCAGAACATAGAGATATTAGATGAGCCACCTGGATAAATTTCCTTTAGCAGATGTTCGAAGAACATATTTAACGGGGTGAATTTAGCAGTAGTTGAATCTTTTCTCATAATTCCGTCAGCAATGTTATTGAGGGCCAGAAAGTCCCGGTTAGGTTTTCCGGCATATCCTTTATCGGCATATCCTTTTTCGATAGGCTGTTTGGTATGACGGCTGTACACGATACAATAAGAGAGATAGTTGGTATCATTTACGGAAGCCGGAGTCATTGTCGTAGCGGGAATAAAACCGTGGTTGATATCAACGGAGGCATGTTCTTTTAAATCCCTAACCCGAATTTCTCACGATCCAGAGCGGTGCAGGAACAAGGCATTTCAGCCCGAAGACGTAGTATTTTGCTTCGAGGGCTGAATAACGCAGTTCCTGTGCCGATCTGGATCGCCTTTGGTGAAGAACATCAAAAGCCTTTTTTTATTTTGCACTATTACAGTCTGCAATTCCGAGCTTGAGATAAATTAATTTATAATTTATTAATTTCGTATTATTTTTCCATTCTGTTTGATGTACTTCGTTAGAAATGCGGGCTAAAGCCCGGCGCAGAAAGGCATAAACGAATGACCGTCTCCAAAATCTCTAATCAATTAGTGGAAATAATAATATCGTATTTTAAAAGCAAACCAGAAGTCATCGCTGTTTATCTGTTCGGCTCATATGCCCATGGCATGCAACGGCATTTGAGTGACATAGACATAGGCATTCTCTTAGATAGAAAGGTACTGGACGACGACGGGCGTAAAATCAGAGAATATTTGACCGACCTACCACGAGTATTTAGAAAAGATGTTCATCCGGTGATTCTGAACACAGCCGGCGAGGAACTTTTGAGGCAAATATTTAAAAAGGGGAGATGCCTACTGATTAACGATTCAAAGAAACTGGCCCGCTATAAAATGGTTATGTTTGCAAATATAGCGGATTTTTCCTACTATCGAAATAAGATGCAGTCGGGTCTTATAAGAAAAATAATGAAAGGCTGAAAAATGGTTGACCGTGACTTGATATTGTCAAAAGCAGGTTCTGTGAAACGACACTTAAACCGTGTCGAGGAAAAAAGCAATGCCGATATTGAAACTTTTTTGAACGACATCGATCGTCAGGAGATTATTTTGTTTAATCTTCAAATGGCCATTCAAAATTGCATTGATATTGCCGCCCACATTATCAGCGATGAAGGTTTAGGGGTTCCGGGCAGCACTGGCGAGATGTTCTATCTCCTGGAGGAAAATAAATATCTGGATCATATAATTACAGAAAAAATGGTTCGGGCGGTTGGCTTCAGAAACCTTATTGTGCATGAATACGGAAAAATTAATCTCAAACAGGTATTTGAAGTCGCCAAAAAGGATATTATAGACTTTAAAGAATATCTGAAGGCAATTTTTCGCAAATCCGGTTTAACAGAGTAAAGCGAATTTTCAAAAATCCCTAAAATGACGCCCTGAGTTCTGTTTACCCCGCTTGCCCAGTTAAATTCGAAGATCATTTAACCGGGGCGATATAATCGCGAACAAAGTAATAAAAAGCAATGGATGTCCCCCTTCCTACAACTCAACCGCCCGCTGCGCTTAAGACGCGAAGCACGCTAAGAAAGACATTGTGACCGCCGGGTGTCGGTGCTCACAATTGGCTTGCATCACTCCGGGGTAAAGAAAATAAATGAAAGATATCGAAGAAATAGGAAGTAATATCGTTCATTGCGCTATTAAAGTACACAAAGCGCTCGGCCCCGGCCTTCTCGAATCCGTATATCAAAAATGTCTGGCATACGAACTGGAAAAAGCAGGATTAACAGTAGCATGTGAAGTTCCGCTCCCAGTCAAGTATGAATCCGTTACAATAGATGCGGGCTTTCGAATCGATATGATGGTCCAACAAACTGTAATCATAGAAAATAAAACCGTTGATAAAATAGCTCCGATTTACCCAGTTAGATAGCTTGAGAGCCGTCGATGTTCTATACATATGTCGTGCAGAGCGAGAAGGATGATAAATTTTACGTCGGATTTACGAAAGACCTCAAGCTAAGATTTGAGAAGCATTGCAGAGGAAAGGTAGGCTCGACAAAGGATCGGAGGCCATTTAAGCTGATATATTATG
>JAZFVY010000424.1:0-4390 GCA_036447975.1 Desulfobacterales bacterium | reverse complement strand
AACAGGATATGGAATCCGCCAGGGTTGTGATGCGACGTCTGATGTGGAATCTGAATGACGAATCCGGAGGGATCGGCTGGGGTTCCCCCGAGGCCATGGGAGAAATAATGGCCCGTCACAGCAGGCTTGCTGAAGAATATTCCAAGATATTGATATCCTATGTCGATGAAGACGGCAACTTTATCGAACATGAAGTTCTCCAAAGGGGCGTTCTCTGGGGACTGGGAAGACTTGCCTATGCTCGTCCCAGGCTTGTAGAACATGCAGCCCCTTTTCTTTTGCCGTTCATGGAGTCGGAAGATAAAATCCATCGTGGACTTGCGGCATGGACTGCCGGAGCCCTCAATGCAGTGTTGACAAAACCTTTACTTCAACACCTTGCCGTTGATAACTCAAAAATAAAGATCTTTGTTGACATGCATCTGGTCGAATGCACAGTTGGTCAGCTGGCTATAGAAGCACTTTCCAGACAAATGCAATAAAAAACTTTTCGCAAAATCACCAAAACAAGAAGAGAGGAACTTCGCTAATGGACCCATCGCTTCTTATTCCATCACCTGATCCCATTCCAGTACACTGGGGCTGGTTTCAATTTTTACTGATTTTGACCTTTGTGCTTCATCTTTTATTCATGAACACCATGCTGGGCACGGCCATTATCGCCCTGGTTGCTTCTTATAGAGGCAAAGCTCAAGATTTGCGTACAGAAAAGGAGATAAGCACAAAGCTTCCATACATCATCGCTTTTACGATAAACTTGGGTGTAGCCCCCCTGCTTTTTATACAGGTGCTGTACGGTCATCTCATTTACACAAGCTCTGTCCTCATGGCAGTGTACTGGCTTTCCATTATAGCCATACTGTTAATCGCCTACTACAGCGCCTATATATATGACTTCAAGTTTGAAGTTTTAGGAGCAGCCAGAACCTTCTTCATTGCTGCAACAGTAATCCTTTTGCTGTTTATCAGTTTCCTGTTTTCAAACAACCTGACTCTCATGCTTACTCCTGAAAAATGGTCTCAATATTTTACCAACCCAAACGGAACCATACTAAACCTTTCAGAGCCCACACTGATTCCGCGATATTTACACTTTGTTGTTGCCTCAGTGGCTGTGGGCGGACTTTTTCTGGCTATAATGTGGAAATTTAAAAGTCCAAACGAATATGACAAAGCTGAGGAAAAAATCAAACAGGGGATGAAGTGGTTTACTTACGCCACCATTGTTCAGGTTTTTATCGGTTTATGGTTTCTGATATCTCTGCCCAAAGATATTACGGCTTTGTTTATGGGCGAAAACCTTCCGGCTATGATCCTTCTTTTGTCAGGAATGATCGGTGCTATACTTGCCCTGGTGTTCGGATTTAAAAACAGGGTCTGGTCTTGTGCCGGGACAACGCTGTTTACCATTGTCATCATGGTTATTATACGGGACCTTGTTCGAATGGCATATCTTAAGCCGCATTTTACGGTTTCAGCGCTTAAAGTCGAAGCACAATATTCCCCCCTTATCCTTTTTATCGTAACGTTGATTACAGGATTGTTTTTGGTGGGATACATGCTGAATCTGGCATTTCGCAAGAAGGGGGTGGCCGAGTAATGAACTATCCGGTTTGGGAGCTCTATTATGCCGGCGGCGGCTTTCTCATAGCCCTGATTGCTGTTGTCCATGTATATGTTGCCCATTTTGCCGTGGGCGGCGGACTTTTTCTCGTGTTAACCGAGTTAAAAGGTTACAGGGAAAATTCTCAAAACATCCTCGATTATACTAAAAAACACAGCAAGTTTTTTCTGCTTTTAACCATGGTTTTCGGCGCGGTGACAGGAGTTGGGATCTGGTTCACCATATCGCTTATAAGTCCCGGTGCCACATCTTCACTTATTCACACCTTTGTATTCGGTTTTGCCACGGAATGGGTATGCTTTTTAGGTGAAATCGTTGCTCTTTTTATCTACTATTACCAGTTTGGTAAAATGGATAAAAAAGACCATCTTAAAATCGGGTGGCTCTATTTTGTATTTGCATGGCTATCTTTATTTTTTATCAACGGGATTATCGGTTTCATGCTTACTCCGGGGGACTGGCTTGAGACCAGGAGCTTCTGGGACGGTTTTTTCAACCCCACCATGTGGCCTGCTCTCTTCTTTCGCACAGCCATATCTTTTGTCTTTGCCGGAATTTTCGGGTTTGTGACCGCCGTTTTTATTAAAGAGACAAAGTTCCGGGAGACCATGGTTCGTTATTGCGCAAAATGGATACTGTTCCCGTTTGTTCTCATGCTCCTGTTCGCTTATTGGTATGTAACTGCTCTTCCTGAAGCACCAAAAGCTATGATCCTTGGCCGTTCACCGGAGATTATCCCCTATGCCCGGGCCTTTGTCCTGATATCTGCCATTTTGTTGATCGGAACGCTGGTAATGTCAATTAGAATGCCCGGTGCGGTTAAAAAACCACTGGTATTTGTTATCCTCATTATAGGCCTGGCTTATATGGGCTCTTTTGAGTTTATCAGGGAAGCCGGACGCAGGCCGTATTTGATCTACGGCCATATTTATTCAACCTCTATCAGAACAGATGAAGAGCAAAACATTAACAAAAATGGACTACTAAAAACAGCTAGATGGGTGCAGAACAAGGACATAAACGATGAAAATCTCCTTGAAGCAGGCAGAGAGATTTTCAGGATCGAATGCATCTCCTGCCATTCAGTTGGAGGACCCTTAAACGATATATTGTCCTTAACACGGAAATTTTCAACATTTGGCATGGATGCACAGCTCAACGGTCAGGGCAAAATTAACGACTATATGCCAAGATTCATGGGAACCCGCAAGGAGCGTATGGCACTTGCCCGATATATTGTGGAAGGACTGCACGGGAAAAAAGAAGAATTACCGGTCCAAGCGGCAGAAAAAGACCTGCCCATTGAAATACCTGACTTTAATGTAGATAAGGAGGAATATGTTCTCCTGGCCTGGAACAACTTAGGCATGCACTCTATTTCAGACAGCGATCCATACTGGATTCTCCAGCCGCCGGCCAACGATCTTTATGCCCAATTGATTCACCGAGGTGAAACTCCGGAAATTGTCTTCGAAGATGTGGAGCTGATTTACTTGGTGGAGGCGGGTTTCGAGCACCCGTCAAGGCATGTAAAGTTCTGGGATTACGCCGAGCACTTTTTCGGGGAAAAACTTTTGCCTGATATCGGTGTGTCCGATAACGGTCTTAAAGGAAAGATGGAGCTGGACGAAGATCAAATGATGTTTTTTGCCGATGGTGTTCCGGTGGTGCCATATCCTGATGACGGCTCATTCAACCCTTATCCGCTCTTTACCATTGAGGCAAAGGACAAAAAAACCGGAAAAATCCTGGCCCGAACCCGGATGGTGGCACCCGTTTCAACTGAAATGGGGTGCAAAAACTGTCATGGGGGAAAATGGCGAGTGAACAGCGCGGCAGGTTTTACAGATGAAACTTCAAGAGACGTTCTGGCCGTTCATGACAGGATCAGCAAAACAAAGCTTTTAAATATGGCAGAGAAGGGCAGGCCGGTCCTTTGCCAGTCATGTCATCCGGATCCCGTCCTTGGCGCTAGAGGCAATCCGGAATTGCTGAATTTGCCGGCAGCTATACACGGGTTTCACGCCAACTACCTGACAGACAGAGACGACGATGCATGCAATGCCTGCCACCCGTCATCCCCTAAAGGCAGCACACGAAGCTTCAGGGGGATTCACAGTGAAATAGGCCTGGATTGCACTAGTTGCCACTGGAAAATGGAGGATCATGCCTTGAGCCTTCTGAAAGCGGAAAAGGAGGCAGGTAAAAAAGGTGCGAACAGGTTGATGAAGCATCTTGAGCCAAGATCAATTGATTCGGTTGAACAGGTAAACCCGAGGACGCCGTGGCTCAATGAGCCGGACTGCATGAACTGCCATGTGGATTTTGAGCCGCCTGAAACCGATGAATCTGAATTTAATCTTTGGACAAAAGGATTAAACCAGCTTTTTCGCATGCGCACCGACGATGTGGGTATCATGTGCCAGGCATGCCACGGAAGCACCCATGCTGTTTACCCTGCAAGAAACCCTTATGGTGAAGACAGGGACAATATTCCCCCTCTCCAGTACCAGAAAAATCACTATCCAGTTGGGGCGAACAAAAACTGCAAAGTATGTCATACCATCGATATGGAAGAAGAAATCCATCATCCTAACTCGCTTGCTATGTTTAGGAATACACGGTGAGGTCATGTTTGTATATTAGTCCACATTTCTCACGAACCAGACCAGATAAATTCTTCATGAGAAATGCGGGGTAGTCACAGGAGACACCTCTATAGGTTCCAATACAAGCTATGACAGGCTCCAAAGGAGGCGAGATATG
>JAZFVY010000423.1:0-2674 GCA_036447975.1 Desulfobacterales bacterium | reverse complement strand
CGCAGTAATGGGCCGAAAGATGCTGTTTCTGGATGGACATCCCTAACGATTAACCAGAATTGCATTCAACTTGTCTTTTTTTAACATCTTGAGCATGCTGCCGGCTTCGGATTTGGTACTAAAATAGCCGATCCTAACCCTGTACCAGATACCCTTTCCTGGAACCTTACCAATACTCCGGTATGCAGGAAATCCCTTTTTTTTGAGTTCTTCCACCATCTTGTCAGCTACATTCGGATCTTTAAATGAAGCGACTTGAATGGTTAAGTTTTTATTGGTTATATCTGTTTTGCTTATAGTTTCCGGCTTGCTTTCCTGGTGCGCCTTTACTGACAGGACCTCTTCAGACGGGCCTATTTTTTTGGACTCTGAAACGGTATTTTCTGGCAATGGTTCTTTTTTTTGTTCAGATGTTTCAATGTTCAGACTGTCCTCGTCCTTGGTGACTTTCAATTCTTCGTAAAAGTTCATTTCGATTTTGTTGTCGGCGGCATTGGAATCTATTTTGAACCGTTCCAGCTCCTCCTTAACATCATCTTCTTTTAAAGCGGCCAATTCATTCTGAAGCTTTTCGATATCAAACTGAACAGGAGCTGTCCCTCGTCCCACTAAGATACCTAAAATAAACATCCAGGCAGAAACAAAGAAGATCAGAAAAATCCATAAGGCCAAACCTTTTCGCGAAGAAGAAGATTTCCTCTTTTTCGGCAAAGCTTTTTCTTCTTTTACTTTTTTCCCCATTACTCAAGAAGTAACCATTAAAGATGTTCTCAATTGCAGCCCATCTGCGTCCTCTGCCAACCACCCTCAAGGGGATAAGCGCTAACTTAACAATTAACAATTGATTATTGGTTATTGATTATTTTTTCCTGCGGCTCTGGGAAGTCTTTACGCTTGCACTCATGATTCTGCAAAGTTCGCCACACTCTTTTTGCAATCCAATACACTCTTCAATTGATAGAATTTGGCTTGGTGTAATAATTTGCAGCCAAACTGTTGTTTCATTCAGCTCCTTTAAAGCGATCTTTAACTTATGTATAAAGTCGTTTGAGCTTTCTGCTGAACGAGCCTCAGCATAATTAGGCGCCGGCGAAGTTCCGCTTCGTAATAATTGACCAGCAATATGTTTCCCAGCTGAGGATTTCGGCAATTTAGTGGTAAGTTGAATAATGCTTACTGCAAAATCAATAAGCCTTTCCTGAATATCATCGCCCTTTGCCATAGTTAATAATTAATAATCAATTGCTAATTGATAATGTGTAATGAGTAATACCGGATTACCTGAATGCTTGTGGTACACGTTTTTTAAAAAACTAAATTAATACAATTGAGGTCACATTTTTTCCGGAGCCGACACCCCCAAAAGGGTCAGTCCGTTTCGTATGACCTTTTTAACCGCCAGTACCAGATAAAGCCGGCCGCGGGACAACAGAGGTTCATCGGTCAGGACTCTGTGCTTATTGTAATAGGCATGGAAAGAAGACGCAAGGTTCATCAGATAAAATGCTATGCGGTGCGGTTCCAGGTGTTCCGCGCTCTGTCTTAATACCTCGGGATAGCGGGCCATGGTTTTCATAAGGTTGACTTCCTCGGGTTCCTGAAGCATTGATATAGCCTCATCCTCCCAGGCAATATCGTCTAAACCCCTTTCCCGCCCCTTGCGTGCAATGCTCGATATCCGGGCATGCACGTATTGAACGTAAAAAACCGGGTTGTCATTCGTCTTTTTCTTTGCCAGCTCCAGGTCAAAATCGAGGGGGCTCTCATAATGGCGGGTTAAGAAAATGAATCTTGCAGCATCACGCCCGACTTCTTTGATAACATCACTCAGCGTAACAAATTCACCTGCCCGGGTCGACATTGCAACCGGTTCTCCACCCCGGAGGAGATTGACCAATTTAACCAGAATGACATTAAAACGATTTCCGTCACGGCCTGAAGCTTTGATGGAACTTTTTACACGGGAAATATATCCGTGGTGGTCAGCACCCCACACATCGATAACCCGTTCAAACCCCCGTTCAAACTTGTCCTGGTGGTATGCGATGTCAGTTGCGAAATATGTGGGCTGGCCGCTTTTGCGGACAACCACGCGATCTTTTTCATCCCCAAAATCTTTGGTTTTAAACCAGAGTGCCCCGTCTTTTTCATATATAATATTCTTTTTCCTGTAATCATCGATAACCGCGTCTAACTTGCCGGAATCGTAAAGGCTTTGTTCGCTGTACCAGTTGTCAAACTCAACCCCGAAGGTCATCAAATCCTGCCGGATTTGTGCAATAATGCGTTCCGCCGCAAACCTGGCGCAATAGGAAATCGATTTTTCCTCATCCTGGTCAAGAAGATCACTCCCTTTGTGCGCCTTTGCCTGTATCGCAAAATCACGGATGTATTCGCCCTGGTAACAGTCTTCAGGGAACGTGATGGTTTCACCAAACAATTCCCTGTAGCGGAAGAAGACGGATTGTCCCAGTGTGTTTATCTGCCGGCCCGAATCGTTGATATAGTATTCCTTTTGAACATCATATCCGCAAAATCCAAGGATGTTGGCCACGCTGTCACCCACAGCAGCACCCCGGCCATGCCCGACATGGAGCGGTCCGGTGGGATTCGAGCTTACAAATTCCACCTGGACTTTTTCGCCATTGCCGATATCCGAAGCGCCGAAACGGGC
>JAZFVY010000422.1:0-2541 GCA_036447975.1 Desulfobacterales bacterium | reverse complement strand
CATTTACATTTCCCCAAAAACATTTATAATCTCAAGATCTATTTTTTGTAAATATTGATGGATTCGTCACCCCTCATTGTCCTATCGGCCTCCAGAAGAACCGATATCCCGGCCTTTTACATGGATTGGTTCATGGAGCAGATAAATAAAGGTTCGTTTGAAGTTGTCAACCCGTATAACCGGCAGTTATCCAGAGTCCCAGCCACACCTGACAAGATTCACACCATTGTGTTCTGGTCAAAAAATTTCGGCTACTTCATAAAGGGCGGGTTCGGGATAAAGCTAAAAGAGATGGGATACAATCTTTTTTTCAACTTTACCATCAACTCGAAATTTCCCCGACTTGAACCGCGTGTGCCGTCATTAAACCAACGCCTCGATCAGTTAAACGTACTTTGCCGGAATTTTGACACAAGATCTGTAAACTGGAGATTCGATCCCATCTGCTTATTTAATTCCGGAGAAAATGAGATTCAGGACAATCTGCATGACTTTTCCCGGATCGCAGCCAGGGCATCCCGATTCGGTATCACAAGATGCATCACCAGCTTTATGGATCATTACCCAAAAATACAAAAACGGATCGTGCCCATGCCGGGATTTTCCTTTATCGATCCGTCCATAGAGACAAAAATAGAAGTTCTGCTTTCAATGGAAACTGTGCTTTCTGAAGTAAACATCGATCTTTATACTTGCTGTGAAAAACAGGTCCTGGAAGCTTTGCCTATAGATTCAAGGATAACAAAAAGTTCGTGTATCCCCAACGATCTTCTGGTTGAAATGTTTGGCGGAAACCTTAGCTTTAACAAAGACACGGGCCAGAGGGTAAAGGACGGTTGCGGATGCATGGTCTCGGTCGACATCGGATCGTACCATAATCACCCATGCTATCACAACTGCCTGTTCTGCTACGCCAATCCATCTTCAGGTAAACCAGCAGGATTAAAAAACACAGATATTACGGATTATCCCAAAATTATTCAAAAAAGACAAAATGTCACTCAAAATCATGTTTTGAAACCACTTGTATTAAAGTATCAGATTATAAAGATAACGATCTCGTAAAAAATCAAAATTGTAATGGCAAGGTAAAAAGCTTTAAATTCAAGGCGCGCGAATTTCGTGTCATCCGCTAACGCGGAGGCCGAAGGGCGCGTACTAAGTGTTCGCCGCAATTGCAACGAAATGAAGCGCAACGCAGAAGTTGGACTTTTTACGAAGCCATAAAAAATGAGAAATGAAAATCGGTTCCCTAACACTTGACAATATAACAGTTTTAGCGCCCCTTGCTGGCATCACAAATCTGCCCTTCCGGCTCCTTGCCAAAGAAGCGGGCTGTGCGCTGGTCTGCTCAGAAATGATCAGCGCCAACGGATTGGTTTACAAATCCGTCAAAACGCACGAACTGCTCGACAGCCGGCCCGAAGAAAAACCGTTGTCTGTTCAAATATTCGGTTCAGATCCCTCTATCATGGCTGAAGCCGCTGCCATGGTCGAAGCCTCTGGGGCTGACATCCTTGATATCAACCTTGGCTGTGCAGTAAAAAAGGTGCTTAAAACCGGTTCTGGAGCAGCACTCATGAAAGAACCTCAAAAGGTTGAAGCAATTCTTCAAGCAGTCCGAAAAACTGTAAAAATTCCTATGACCATCAAAATGAGAACCGGTTGGGACAAATCCGGTGCCCAGGCCCATAAAATAGCTAAAATTGCGCAAGCATGTGGAGTAGACGCCATTACTATGCATCCGCGCACTGGAGTCCAGGGGTTTGGCGGCAAGGCTGACTGGTCACTGATCGCCGTTATTAAAAACATGGTTCCCATTCCTGTTATCGGAAACGGGGATATCGTAATGCCTGAAGATGCATTAAGAATGCAAACCGAAACCGGTTGTGATGCCGTCATGATCGGAAGAGCGGCCATCGGCAATCCATGGATTTTTCTCCAGGTTCTGGCCCTTATCATGGGCGATGAAATCTCTTTCCCTGATCTCTCCGAACGTTTTGAAGTTATGACTAAATATCTTAAATCTTCGGTAAGATGCTTTGGAGAACAACGGGCGTGTAGAAAGATGCGCAGCCAACTCGGCTGGTTTGTCAAGGGATTGCGCCACAGCAGCAGATTTCGTCAATCCATAAAGCGGATTTCCTCCGAGGAAGAAGCCCTAATGCTGATCAAAGAGTATAGGGATTTTCTACTTAATATTAATCCAGCTGAACTCGTAAAAAGTTCGATTTAGACGGTTTCGTAAAAAGTTCAAATTCAAGGCGTGCAAATTTTGCAATCATGAGGCGTACTTATCGTACGTTGAATGATTACGAAATGCAGCACAACGCAGAAGTTGGACTTTTTACGAAACCGTCAATTCAGCTTTTTGAAAAATCGTGTGCCACAAGCATTCAGGTGATCCGGCCTTATGCCCCCTCGAACACTGCGGTAACTTTGGTCGTGATTCCACCTCTTGCGGTAAAATCTCCTGTAACCTCCATTGACTTGGGCTCCAGTACGGCAACCAGGTCGTCCAGAATCCGGTTGACCAAATGC
>JAZFVY010000421.1:0-4404 GCA_036447975.1 Desulfobacterales bacterium | reverse complement strand
AGGTAACGGTTATTGATGAGCTTGTCGTTGACCTATGGCCTGATTATGATCGAACCTCTGTCCTGGTACTGTTGACTGGCACGCTATCCGCCGACACGAAGTTACCTGCAACTGTCATTCTTCCACTTTCGCAAACAGCCCAGTTGAATGCGGTTGCTCGCATTGACAGCAGTGACGGCATCATGAAAGATGATATCTTTTCCAGCCCTGCACCCGGCGAGCTCAGACTCACTACCCCCGATTTACGTTTTAGGGTAGAGTACTATCTTCCTTATGCAGTCAATAACAACCGACGCACTTTTAACTTTGCCTGGTTAGCTGACTTATCTGTCAATAGATTTCAATTAAGGGTACAGCAACCCATATCTGCAAGTTCCCTTGCCACAGAGCCTGCGACCATAAATGTAATAAGAGGTGAGGATGGATTTACCTATTACGCTTTCCCTGTACAAGCTGTTCCGGCCGGGCAGCCACTTTTAGTGCGTGTGGATTACACAATGACCACGGCTCAGTTGTCAGTTGCAAGTTTGGCACCGCCCAGTACAGGTGCACAAAAACCTGGATTACCCTCCACGTCAAAAACTGGCGCAGGTATTAACTGGCCCATTGTAGCTGTTGCTGCGGGTGGTGTAATTATAGTAATTATCTTTGTTTGGCAGATTGCCACCCGTCGAGGTGCGTCCAACCGGTCCGTAACCCAAGATGCAAGGGCCCAAAAACAGTCTCAAGCAAAGTTTTGCCGTAATTGCGGCAACCAGATAGATATAGATGACAGGTTTTGCAGCAAATGCGGAGCGGCCTTAGGAGGTGAATGACCCTAATATTTTATACTCATTCTATAATGAGCAAGAAATAAAGTAGTCACAGCTAACGAAAAAAATACAAAAGAAACTTGAAAACACAAGAAAGATATATAGCTTAGATAAATGAAAGAAGAAATCCAAAAAGTCCAAAGCGTAAACCTTAAATCCATGTTATTAATTTTTCTGTTTATTATCGGTGTTGGAGTCATTGTCCTGCTTCAAACCAAAGATTCTTCTTTCAACCTAACAGGAAAGCCCCGGGTTGTGAAAGGTGTGTCTGCGCCAAATTTCACCTTGCCTGGCCTTGACGGCAAAATGGTCAGTCTGACTGATTACAAGGGCAAAGTGGTCTTCCTCAACATTTGGGCCACATGGTGTCCCCCTTGTGTGGAAGAAATGCCGTCAATGGAAAAGCTTTATCAAGAGCTGAAGGGTGAAGCTTTTGAAATCTTAGCGGTCAGTATTGACGCATCGGGGGCGAAAGATGTACTCCCTTTTATGAAAAAATACAAGCTGAGTTTCCCTGCGCTTACCGACACTAGAGGGACCATAAAAGAACTTTATCAAACAACCGGTGTCCCTGAAAGCATTATCATTGATAAGGACGGGATTATTGTAGAAAAAGTTATAGGCCCAAGGGACTGGGCTACCTCTGACGCTATTCGTTATTTTCGAAATCTGATTCAGAGAAATTAGCGATCAATAATGAAACACGCCGGTTGCTGCTCAATTCAGGACAAATTTCATTGCTCATTTCAGGAAAATAACAAATATGACTAATTTAGATCAAGCGTCCAATGCAAACTGGACTATCATTTTCGACCATAGTAGCATTACTAAATATATGATTGCAACAAAGGAAAGACCCCTGAATGGTCTTTTAAGGAGGAAACAGATGAAATCTATCGTACTATCCTTTATTCTCCTCTTTGGAATAAGCTCGCTATTTTCAGCGTGTAGCCCCCAAGGCGATGAGAAATTATTGAATAGCGTTGATGCCGTTCAAGCTATGGCAATCGCCAACGATTGGAATTGGTCCAAAAAGGAGATCAAAAGTTTCGTTACCTCTCGGGAGGTGGTGTTTGAATTCTCGAAAGAAAAAGAGAAAAGGATTCCGCTTCCAAATGATAAAATGCTGGTCGCTGTGGCTCCCTACATAAACCAGACTCACAGATGAACAGTTCATTACATGTCCTCCTGTCAGGGGGAATTAGCAGAAAAAGCGTTTGATGTAAAAGCTATTGACCAAGATGGAAATGTCTTGGTCGATAAAACCATTACCACCTTGCGAAATGGTTTTTTTGAACTCTGGCTTCCCAGAGACCGTGCGATCAGACTGAGAATAAAGGGCCTGAATCGAGCGGCCAAAGGCAAAATTGGAACGTTTGATCAAAGCAAAACCTGTGTAACCACGTTTCGATTGCGATAAAAGAGGGATACTATATATTGTATAGTTCCGGATCATCTCTGAATTGCATGCATCTGCTGAGACTGTCGAAAAACCCTAATATCATGATTTTAAGGCCTATGACTATCTGATTTTACTACACGCAAAATTCGAAAATAATGTCAGAATTGGACTTTTTCGACAGTCTCGCTATAGAACACAAATCCGACCATGCGAAAATATCTTGTGTTCCAAAGAAATATCTGAAAAAAACCAACCTTTTGATCCGTAATGGTAACCACTCAAATACCGGTGTTTTAGATTCCTGAAATCGCTTGCCAGAAAGTGAAAGTATCATCCGTCTTAAAAACCTGTGATATGTCTGACATGCGTTAACTGATTTCTCGGATCACCTTAGATTGAGATTAGCTAGGAATTATCTTTAGCCAGATGTTCATCATCTGACTACACAAGCTCGACTTGTACAAGGCAGCTGTTACAGGCGAAAGCGCCGCCCGGTGATTGTTCATCTCTTGTCAATACATTCACGCATCCACCGTGATCCAACCCGTCCGAGTCTAGGCGCAACCATGCCCCTGCGTCCAGGCTAGCCACGCCGGGCATAATTCGATCGGTCACTTTTACAATCGTGACCAGTTGGCCACGATCATTAAAGACTCTCACCCTACCGCCATCCTTAACGCCTCTGTTCTCAGCATCCATGGGGTTGAGCCACAGCCTATCGTCAGCAAGGCGTTTTAGACGAGGAATGTTGTCGAGAGTTGAATTGACCCGTGTCTTTGCATGGGGACTTATAAGCTGCAAGGGGTAGATTTTGGCCAACTCGTCATTAGGTCCTTCCCATGGTTCAATATACTTTGGAATGGACGGTAACAACGGTTCATTTATATCAGCCAACTTTTTACTATAGATCTCGATTTTGCCAGATGGAGTTGGGAAGGGATTATATACGGGATCCTTGACTTGATCACGAAAGGCAACAAAGGGGGTTTCCATTTTTAGCTCATGTACACCCTTGCTTTTGAATTCCTCGAACCCGGGGAGTTCGGGCGTGGCATCAACAAATTCTTTGAGCCATGCCTCATCGGATTTTTCGTTGAATTCCGAGAGACCGAAGTGTGAGGCAATCTCCGAAAAGATCTCCAGATCGGACTTGGTTTCCGCCATAGGCTCCAGGATTCTGTCCATGTGAATGAAATAGGGTCCCCCGCCCCATGGCTGGCCGATATCTTCAGTCTCAAAATAGTGAGACACGGGAAGCACGATATCAGCATAACAGGCTGTCGGGGTCATGAAAAGTTCATGTATGACAATAAATTCCGGCAGCTTAAGTGACTCTACACCTTTGTTGGTGTTTTGAAACTGATTCAACAGGTTGCATCCCAGGATATACAGGAGTTTGATGTCTGAAGGGTAGCCGCCAGATTTCCCTTCGATCAGGGTATCAAAGACTTTGCTCACATGAACAGTTGATATATCGCTCTCCGGGATTGGGAAACCCTTCTTAAGATACCCCAGGGGTACTCGTCCGGTTCCCCCTGCAACATTGCCCCCTTTTATACCAATATTGCCTGTCATGGCAGCGAGGGTGATGGCGGCTCGATGGTATTGCTCTCCAAATGCAGTTCTTCCAGGGGCCCAGCTTGCCCAAAGGGCAGCGGGTTTAATCGTGGCATAGTCCCTGGCCAATTGCTCAATAGTGTCCGCAGGCACACCGGTTATCGCTTCCGCCCAGGCAGGTGTCTTGGGAAGGCCGTCCTCCTTTCCCGTGACATAATCTATGTAGGCCTCAAAGCCTATGGTATGAGCATCCATAAAACTGCGGTTGTAAAGGTCCTCATCTATCATCACGTAGGCCATGGCGATTAGCATGGCCGCATCGGTTCCGGGCTTGATCGGCACCCATTGCTCTGCCAGGGCCTTTGCCGATGGGGACAAACGCGGATCGACGCATATTATCTTGGCGCCGGCCTTTTTAGCTAGAGAGAGGTAGGCAGCGGTGTCGGGACCAAAACGGGAGACATTGGGGTTCCAACCCCACATGACGATCAATCGAGAATGCAGTAGGTTGTCGCGGGTATTGCCCGTGTAGGAAGTACCGAGAGTCATAAGGGATGCGAAGTGGGCGGCTTCCAACGATGTACTTCCCCACCAGGAAGTAAAGCCTCCGAGCAAAGAAAAGAAACGGCGTCC
>JAZFVY010000420.1:0-2387 GCA_036447975.1 Desulfobacterales bacterium | reverse complement strand
GCGGAGCCAGTTTTTCTCCCCCATTTTCCCATCAAAACCAACAACTCCAATCCCCCAAACGAGTCGCCAAACAAACCGGACACAACTCTTGAGAAGATCTTGTTCTCAGCGTAGCCCATCTTTGAAGTCTCAATTAGAAAAGAATAGTAAAGTCAGCAAGTTGACTTATTGAACCCATGCTGTATGGCACTACAAATTTTACTTTTATGCAGATACCACCTTTTTAATTGTCCTGCCTGGATAGTGAGCCAATCCCAATGCATCATAAATAAGCTGCTGCCTTGGTTCGGGACGTGTGCTTTTTCTGATATGGACTGTCTCGTCATTTTGGCAGTTCATTGATGCTGTTATTCGATCCTGACCTTTTAGCTGTTTTCTCAAGTCAGACCAGCTTGAGTGGATATTTTTCATTTTAAGTTGGCATCTTATTGCATGAATTAAATGATAGGCCAGCAATGTTATAAACAGATGGCCTGATACTCTTTTCGTTTTTTGGTGAAAAACCGGACGTAATCCAAGCTCAGATTTTAAACTGCGAAAAACGGCCTCCAGATCGGTCAGCATTGTGTATGCCCGCCACAGAGTCGCTTCGTCCCACGTGTTCTGATTGGTGCGTAAACAATATACGCCGGGATGGGAATCCTTTGAATTCGGTGATTGCTTTCTTTCTCGGATAATCCGGACAGCGTTTCCTGTTTCTTTATCTTTTTTGACAATAATTCGATAATTCTTGGCTGCTCTGGAATACTTCTGTTTAAGACGTCCTAAACTTACAAGAACCTTGTCGTATTTCTTGACACAGCCCTTTTTATGCAAACCGGAATCCAGCTTATCCAAAGCTTCTTCAAATCGGGTGGAAAAACGATTGTAAATAGCCCTTTCTTTGTCTTCACGCCTGGTGGAATGACAATAAAGCTCAACTTCACCGGTTGTATCATTTATTTTCTTATAGGCTTTAACTGTACAATTTTTATCTTTCTTGACTACAATAGCTTCTTTTTCTGAGAACTCCCGGTGACGCTTCCTGCTTACTACAAGATAGTGGTATTGTTCTTTCTTGAGCCAGTTAATATTGTCTTCGGTAGCAATACCAGCATCCATTACTATTGTCGGTTTTCCTTGTTTAAAAAGTTGTTTCGGCTCTGTGCTTTCAGTCTGCCTGAGCGGTGATCCTGTAAGCCCCTTGATCATCTCAGTAAGGGTCTGCGGTTCACTGGCATTACCTGCAAATACCTTGCTTCGTATAGGAAAACCGCTGCTATCCAGTACCAGACCCAGCGTAACCAGAGAACAATCTGTTCGTTTTTCCTTGGAATGTCCACTAGCCGCCAGATCATTGTACTTGCCGCTGCCTTCAAAATATGTATTGGTCAAATCATATAACGTGATGGTTTCCTCAAATTGAAATATAGAACGTTGACGCTCATAGAGATGTTGTTCCAGCTCTTGTTTATGCTTTAACAGTATATCTGATACTTGATACATTCTCGTCAAATTCACACTTTCATAATCATATCCAAGCAGTTCGCCCAGGCCAGTATGATGCTGCAACCAGTAATGGGTAGCTAACTCGCTGCCCGGTTCGATCATACGGCCGATCACCGTTCCTATTGCCGTGCATAGCTGGTGCTTATTCAACCCCAATTCCTGCAACTTTTTATCCAGCTGTAACTGCCGCAAAGCCTCATAGGCTACATGCTCAATACCTATACTGCGTGGCCTCATAAACTCTAGCGTATTTATGTCTACATAGCGATAGTCCGAAGAAGTGGTGCTATCGCCCTCAATCCCGTCTGCCCGGTTTTTGGACTGGATGATGAGCGCTGCATAACGCTGTGCCGCATCTTCCAGATCAGAAGCCGGCGGAAACAACTGCTTTTGAGCACTTATAATTTCCCCGACACGCTTGGCAAGATCAGGCCACGATTCTCTTGGACAGGAAAAATTGCTCCCAAGATTGAGCAATGTGTGCTGGCGAACACCCTTTGAAGTACGAACTGATTCAACCAGTCGATATGTGTAATACGGCTCACCATTTTTCCGGCTTTTGATTGTTGTTCTTCGAATATACATACTTTTATATATTTCAAAGAGACGCGCCCAAGTCAACCCATTGTGATCATTTTATGGCACTACATTTGATATTTGCACCCCCACTTACCATAACTAACTAATTTTACAGTTATTATATTTTTGGGATTTGTAGAAAAATGGCATTTCAGCCTGTTTTTTCCTTAAAACCTACAAAGATGGGGTAAGATCTTTAAATAAATATCTTCGAGTTTTACGGATGCCCTCTAAAATGTTTTTCAGTACAAGATCCACTTGTTTGTCGGAGAACAAAAAGGGGATGATCACATTTTTAGGCAAACGTGAGATGTCTTCGA
>JAZFVY010000419.1:0-3611 GCA_036447975.1 Desulfobacterales bacterium | reverse complement strand
TTATACAACAAACACTTGACCGGATTGCTCCCCGAAAATACCGACTTTTAAGGGGTCGAGGGGAGCTATATAAAATTGAAAGCATCCTTACCGGGAAGCCCGTCCTTAAAGACGGGACGCTTCAATCTTTGATCCCTGGAATTCTTGGACCCTCTTCTCCAAGTAAATTGGAGAAGAATCTTATTAGCATATTGTCAATCTGTGTTTAGTGAAGGAAGAGCGCATGAGATATTTCATCAGTGATCTTCATATAGGCGACAAAAGCCCCTGGGACCGGTTTGGTGAAGAAAAAGCTGTGTTGCTGGTAAAATTGCTCAAACGGATCGATCGGGATATGAACCATCGAGGTGAATTAATACTGCTCGGGGATATCTTCGATTTCACCTTGCTCGCAGGTCATGAAACATTTTCTCAGAAGATCGATTCAGCAATGATATTCGCGAAAGTGAGGAAAGCGTATCCAAGGTTGTTTAAAGCTTTTCGGAAATTTATCCGGGCGGGGAACAGCCTGTTCTATGTTTGGGGCAATCACGATTACCCGATGAGGTTTAAAAAGCATGGCTACCAATTCCAGAGGGCTGTGCTGAACAGGTTGTGGGATTCTTACCGGCAACGGCTTATCTGGTTTTCGGATTACTATGTCAGCCCTTCTCACAGTCTGTATGCGGAACACGGGCATAGATATGATATGACGAATATTCACATCGACGGCGATCATATAATTCTCGGGAATCTAATGGTATCAAAATTTATAAGAAAATGGCGGGCCTGGGAGAACGATACACATATTGAAGGCGGCGAGCCGGAGGAATCGTCGCAACCCTTCCGAATTTTGGGCAACATACGTCCATGGCCGAACGTCATTTATTATATTAACCGGTTGATCGATAAAGGTGTGATTCCGGAGAAAGTAAAAAAGGAGTTGGCAAGAGATTTATACGACATTCAAATGGAATCGAAGTCACCTTTATCAAACATCTTTTACCGGATTCTCGCAACTATGCCGTGGTTCATCCAGGATGGTTTAGTAAGCTCAAAGCTAAAGGATGAAGCGTCGAAAAGTTTGCGGGAGAAGGCGAAGCTGTTGTTGAAGGGTTATTCTACGGATCTTTCGGTTGTAAAAGGAAGTGCGACAATCGGAAATATGCAAGACTTGAATTTCAACCCGAAAATGGTTGTTTTCGGGCACACACATTATCTGGAGCATACTTATGAGGAGGGCAAATATCTTTATGTGAATACAGGTTCATGGCAACATACCATATTTGTTGATCAAAAAGGGCGAATTATGAAGATCCAGAACTATTGCCCTTACCTTGAAGTTTCTCCCCCTGAACAGGATGGGATGCCCAGGGCTGTTCACAGGAGAGCGGCGGACGGCGAAGAAATCGACCTGAAAGAGCTTTTAAAAGATTATGAAGAATTCGGTCTTGTCCTTTAATGGTAGTAATTTGTCAGATGAACTGTTTTTTACCAGGAGACAGATATGAAAGATGAACAACAGTATGATGTAGTAATTATAGGCGGAGGATTATCGGGCCTGACAAGCGGACTGTATTTACAGGAAGCGGGTCTGAAAGTCCTCATACTAGAAAGGGCTCCTCAGGCAGGAGGTCTTACAAGTTCATGGCAGGTTCATGAGCAGGAAGATACGGACGGGAAAAATTTCGTATTGCAGCATTTAAAAGAAGAAGATGTCGTGCTTCAATACCCGATGCACATGATATTTCGGGACAAATATCCCAACCTCATTGATGTTTATAAGCATTTGGGGATTCTTGATACCAACCTGACTGAACCTTTAAAGGAATTTAACATTATTGACACTCGCCTTGTTAAGCATAATTTTAAAATGGAAGAAAGCATTCTTCCCCCCCCTTTCCACGCTATTAAAACAGTGCTAAGGCTCAAAATGGGAATCGTTGACCGGCTATCATTTTTATTTGCAGGTCTTCCTATTTTGTACCTCGGGAATAGCCTCAATCGTGCGGAACCTTCGGACTCATTTTGGGATATGGTTTCCATGGAGGCACTTATGAAAAGATCCTGGGTAACCGAACGCGCCCGTGACTTTGCCGCATCCTATGTCCCCTCAATTTATAATCTGGATTCTATTGAAGTAAATGCAAGACGGATGGCAGCGATTACCTTCGGCACCATCTTTAATTCCAACCGGGGTTTGTGGTACCATCTTGTCAATGACAACTACATTACCGGAACTGTTGAGCCACACGTCAAACGGTTTATTGCAGCAGGAGGGACAATTAAATTGAATTGTGAGGTTCGCCGGATCATCCACAATGAAACCGAGGTGCAAAAGATTCTTTATCAAGATTTCAACACAGGCTCTTGGATTATATGTCCTTGTTGCGGCTGCAAACAACCTGTATTAGATGAAGGATTTTGCAGGCAGTGCGGCCAGCGATGGGCAATGCGAGAGCCTACCAACCCTACTCAGCCTCAAATAGAACCTCCTGTGGGTGAGCATCTTCAAGAAGTACTTGCAAAATACTATGTAGCCGCAGTGCGTGGGCATCAATTACTTCCTATTACTAGTTTAGATTCTCCTCTTCGAGGTCATCCATATTTTCAAAGACTGGGAAAAGAGAAAGGAGCCTGCCTCTCCATTGCCAGAATATTTTATGACAAAAAAATCACTGAGGAAAGATTTATTACCGGAACGAGCAGGCGCGCTTTTACTTTTAATGGATGTCAAGATATCGGTAACATTATGCCCCGCTATAGTAAATATCCTGGTAGTGTTGTCGATGTACTGGCAGATAGGGCGGAATCACTCCAACAGCTTTCTGTGAAAGAATTTTTAAAAAGCGTTATCCGAGATTTGGCCAGGGTGTGGCCTCAAGCTAAAGACGCGCAAGTAAAATTGGCACTGGGAGCGCACATTCATCCTCCTGTCCTGTATCACAAAGAGGTTCCCAGACTTCCCGGTGAACGCAATAGATTGGTAGACACTCCATTACGAAATCTTTTTGCATGTAATTGTTCTTTAGGGATGATCGGTATCGGCATGGAGTCGGCTTATCAAACAGGGAAGATGGCGGCCAACAGGATTTTGGATCAGGAGGCCAAACCAAAGGTTCACGTATATGGATTTCCGGAATACGATGTAAGTTTCCTGTCTCGAACCGGCTATAAAATTATCCATATTTTTGTAAAAGTAAGAGATTTTGTGGGGAGAATATTAACTTCCATTTAGTGTCCATCCAGAAACAGCATCTTTCGTCCCAATACTGCGTTCTCGGTTTTTTTCGATCCTCGACGCAGGCGCACTACGCCTGCGGTCGAAAAAATCCTGCGGCCTTGTCTTGAACCAATCCCACAATGGCGGGACTACTATTTCTGGATGAACACTATTTAAGGATTTCTCCCGATTAGTTGTAGCTATTTGAGGTTTCGAAAAGCTTTATCGAAAATTTGCCCATAATTGAGCGAAATGGGTGATCAGATGTAATAGCGTGTGCTTTTTGAGGGTATTAGGGAACGTTTAGAAAGAGCCTAACTCCTATCACGATAATAAAAAATATAAGCTTTTTATTATAATAATTTATCTAATGATATCACAGCTCTTTCTTTACGATCCTTTATACGCG
>JAZFVY010000418.1:0-3417 GCA_036447975.1 Desulfobacterales bacterium | reverse complement strand
GTTTTGTTGCCACCTCCCATAAGGCCAAGAAGATCATCTCTTTTGACGTAAATGGTGGGGCCACCGAGCTCAGCGGAAAGCCTGGCCAGTTTTTCGATTGGTGTCTGTCCTTCGGTGTAGCGTCTGCGTGGGAATTTTACTAAATTCATGATTTCAACCTTTTATTTTTCGTTGTGATATGAACGGCATGTACTTCGCGAACCTTAAGCCATTGCCAGCCTTCTGGCGTTCAGCTTCTGGGGCAAAAGGATGGCAGCAAGGATAACCAATCCAACCATGGTGACCAAAACCTGATTGGGCCAAAAGGATACAAAGGTTACCGCATCCGCAGCCTGTGAGCCTATCCCTTTAGCAAGTGCCGCTGCATCAGCGGCTGCTTTGGCCAATAGTTTTTCCTCGGTCAGGATTTGTTCAACCTTCTCAGGCCCGAACCATTCCACCACGTCGGTAACGATCCGCGGAAAAAGAAGGAGTAGAGCGGAAAATCCGGTGATCATCCGCCTCCAGACGGCTATGGGCTTTAGATAGAAACCCTAGATTAACAGACTGTCGCGATTTTTTCAATATGAACCAAAACATTTTTCCGTAACTTAGGCGAGCCGAAATCAACCTTGAATGAATTCTTCATGAGTAATTCGGGTTAACTTGGGACCTTCACCAACAGGCTGGCATTAGGTATTGCTGATAGGGAACCGGTTGTTTGTTTAACAAGGTTTATTGCTTTGTCCATGGAAATTTTTTCAAACCCGATTGTTTTACTGGAAGAATCATTCAAATTCGTTACCAGAGAAATATTTATTCGTTGTAATTTAGACATCATGGAAAGAGCGGTGCCGCCATTTCCTTCGTATTTTTCTGATAATCTCTTGAATGCCTCTTTCCAACCTCCGATTTTAAACCAGGGTAAAAAGGTTTTCGACCCGACTCCTTCGTTACATTCGGCCAGGATGATCAAGCTGCCTCCGTCACGGACAAATTTCGAAGCATTATCTATGGCTTTATGGCTTTGTATAAAATTAATATCTTTCGGATATCCACCACAGGAGGCAATGACCAGGTCATACTGTTGGGCGCTGGCTATCTCACAGTTTTTCCCATGCCCGGCACATGCTTTGCGAAAATGATCTGATCCGACGCCGGGCAATAGATCGCAAACATTTCCATGACTATCAAGAATCCCATGGATTGCAAAATCAGCCGGGCAAAAGGTTTCAAATTCCGCTAAATCCTCTGCCAGTGGATTTCCGTCCAATACACCGGCTTGGCATGAAGGTGAAAGTGCTTGCAGTTGTGCATCCAAAAACAGACCGTGGTTATGATAAATCGCTATCCTGTGGCCAACACCCGGAAAAATCAACTTTCGTCCGCCTCCGTATCCTGCGAAGTAATGATGCGAGATTGCACCGAAGGTGATAAGAAAACCGGATTCAATAATATCGCGTCGAATAAGAACCGGAGTACCGCGAGTGGTTTGTCCCAGATTTTCAAAGTCGTTATTGTCCAGGCAATCGTGATGTATAAACCGGATATTTTGATATGTATCACCAAAGGCTGTGCGACACTCTTTATCTGTCTGGCGGAGGTGAGCGCCGTATGCTATAAACATGGTAATTCGATCTGGTTCTGCGCCAAAGGCCTCAAGCGTCTTTAGTAGTACAGGCAGAAATTCCGGATAACCGCACAAACGGGTTTTATCTGAAAGCACTACGGAGACATTTGAATAATCCGGATTCAATGGTTCGAGTTCATGGTAAAGTCTGGATTCAAAATCAGACGTTGTTATCTTTGTTTCGGGTTCTTTTGTTCGAAAAATTTCCGTTTGATCCGGGAGAACAAAGGAGATCTTTCGGGTTCCATATTTTAAGTCAAGACTTTGTGTCATGATAATTTGTAAAAAAACTAAATGTAACTATTCAGCCACTAAGACACAAAGGAAATAAAAATATATCAATCTTACACTCTTCTCTGAAAGAAAAGAATGCATTGCAAGAAAAAAGTAGAATAATAATATTCTATAATCTTGGTGCCTTGCTGCCTTGGTGGCAAGATGCCTGAGCAGTTACAACTAAATAAACCTTTTCATCAATTCGTCGATAACTTCATCAACATTTTCGGGGGTAATGCCAAGCTCTTTACAGGTCTTTTCAGCCTTGTTCAGCCTGTGAGGACTTTCCATATCACTGAGACGGGAAAAAAATCCGAGTCTTCTTCCCACCTGATAGACACATTGGCGTTCGGGGCTCATTGCCAGGAAGGTGCTTAGAATCTCGAGCATACGATCTTTGTCACGGGGTAAAGTACCTTCAAGGTTCTCAAAAAGATTCAGGATATGATCGCTTTTGAATACACTGGTAATCCCGTCCAATGATTCAATCAGCAACTGAACCTCTTTGGCTATCATAAGATCAGTGCATTTTTCAAAGTTACCGGCCTCATAATCATTATAAAGCTCCACGTCATTTGGGATTGCCAGGGTTCGAAGCCTGATGAAATCAGGATTTATCCGGTTTAAGGCATCGGCTGTTTCCAGGGCGTGGGTCTTGGAAAGCTGTTTTCCTCCCAGACCCGGCATGACATACTCGGACAGTTCCATTCCGGCCTTGATTACCTTTAGACCAGCCTTGATATGGGTTTGTTTAGTAACCCCTTTTTTGGTCATCTTAAGAACCTGATCAGAGCCGGATTCAAGGCCGATATGGATTCTGTTTAAGCCGGCTTCCCTTATAGCCTTCAGGTTGTCGTCCTTGATCCGTGCAATGGTATGTGATCTTGCATATGATGTTATCCTTTCAACCCACGGAAAAAGGTTTTTTAGGTGGATCAAAATTTCCACCAGATGGTCAGGCTTTATAATGAGACTGTTGGCATCCTGGATAAAAACAGAACTCATACCGCCGGAAAACCAGTTCATGGCGGCATTAAAGGCCTGGGGATCCAACTGTTCATTGTTTTCAGTAGCTTTCCGGAGCTCGGTTCGAAGGATACGGCCGGATTCGTCGGCCATCTGCCGCAACATCTCAACGCACCTGTGAACCGCATCAATATCCTTTTTAACATGGTCAACCGGACGTATGGAAAAACGGGATCCCTTGTAAACGGGACAGAATGTACAGTAATTCCAGGGACAGTTGCGGGTGACACGGATGAGCAGGCTGTACGCCTCACTGGGCGGTCGTATGGGCCCCTGTTCGAATCCAGAATATGTTTCGCTTGATTTATGCCGGTTACTCATAAATTTACCACTCACCTTTCACTATTCACCACCTTACATATTAAATGATAAACACACAGGTGATTAAAATCAAGACATATAGCTTGGTATCCATGGAAACGTTAAAGTCGATTTTAACTGGAACCTATCTCAAAACATTCATTACCCTTTGACAATTTGCTGCCGTTTGGCATATGAACAGGGTA
>JAZFVY010000417.1:0-3969 GCA_036447975.1 Desulfobacterales bacterium | reverse complement strand
CCCCATTTTGGTGAAGAGATATCGCTGGTGGGAAAGAATGGATCAGGCACCATCTTCTTCTCCAACTGTAATCTAAGATGTGTTTTCTGCCAGAACTGGCCCATTGCCATTAAGGGACATGGAAAAGAAGTTCCAGACGAGCACCTGGCGGATATAATGATCCATCTCCAGAAAATCGGCTGCCATAACATCAACTTAGTCACACCCACACACGTCATGCCGAATATCCTTAATGCTACTAGGATTGCTTTTAACAAAGGGCTGCGTCTCCCTTTAGTCTATAACACTAGCGGTTATGAGCGCGTTGAGATATTGAAGATTCTGGACGGCATCGTGGATATTTATTTGCCGGATATAAAATATATGGATGCAGATATGGCTGCAAAATATTCATCTACGGCTTCAGACTATCCTGAAGTAACGCAGAATGCGGTTATCGAAATGCACCGGCAGGTAGGAAAACATCTGATCAACGGCCAGGGGATCGCTGTTCGCGGGCTGATGATCAGACACTTAGTTATGCCCAACCGTATAGCCGGAACTGAGAAATTCGTAAGGTGGGTTGCTGAAAACCTTCCAAAATCAACATATCTGAACATCATGCATCAATATCATCCGGATTACAAAGCATTCGACTTTCCTGAAATCTGCCGCAGGATTAACGTGGGTGAATACTTGGAAGCAATGCGTTGGGCTGAAGAATACGGTTTGACTAACCTTGATCCAAGGTCTGTTTCTATCAAAAAATTCTATGTTCAGCAGGAATCAGAGTTGCTGCAATAAAAATGGGGAAACAGGGATCAGAAAGCCTCTTTAGCCTTATCAATATTATCAACTTCTCCCATTACGAAGAGGGCCATTCCTGCTTTTAACATCATTGATGGGTTCGGATTAAATTCTATTTCCTGTGCCGGAAGTTTTGCGCCAAGAACCAGCAGGCCGAATTTGTCTTTTAATCCGGACTCCATAATGCTTTTTCCCACATTGCTAGAGTTTGCCGTAACCACGAGCTGGTTGATCCTTAAATTGCCCCGATCGCTGCGCAGCATGCTGTCAAGGAAATCAACAACCGTAGGCCGGATCATTTCGGATGCCATCCGCAGGCCTCCGATATAATTTGGTGACACAACATTATTTGCACCTGCGGTTTTGAGCTTAAACGCCAGCTCCTGATCTACCACCTTGCTTATAATACGTATCTTTCTATTCAGCATTCTGGCAGACATCGTGACATAAAGGGTGTCTTTATCGGACGGCAGGCTGATGATGATCCCGGCAGCCCTTTCAATCCCGGCAGCCACAAGATTCTGGTCATCGGTAGCATCGCCTTTAATATAGAGCAGGTTTTCTTCCATAACCCTGACTTTGGCACGCTCGATATTTTCCTCTTCATGCTCAATCAGAACAACATGCTCCCTGTTCTTGACAAGCTCAGCCAGAACATGGCGACCTGTCTCCCCGCCACCGCAAACAATATAATGATTATTCAGCTTTTGTATCTGTTTATCCATCTTTTTTCTCCTCAATATCCCGGAGAGTTCTCCTTCTACTATTAATGCCGTCAGCGTACTGATGCCGTATAAAATGACTCCCATACCGAAAGTGATAAGCAGCATGGTAAATATCTGAGCAGGGATGTTGCCGGCAATGTCAAGAACTTCACCGTAGCCGACGCTGGTTATAGAAATAACCGTCATATATAGGCAATCCATATACGTGGGCTTTCCGCCGAACATGATATAGTAGCCGGTGCTTCCTACCATGACCACGATAAAAATAGCTGCCAGTACAAAATAGAGTCTTCTTTTGATACTCATCTGTTAAGAAAATACCTTTTCAACATAGGGCTTCCGCAGCAACGAAACCAATCTCGAAAGCCTTTAAATTCGATTCAACGAAAGCTTTTCGAGTTCTCTTCATTATTGCTTCTTTAATATTTTCAGCCGACAGGGGGACCGTACCGGTTTGAATAAGAGCGCCTAACAGGACCATATTTACGGACATAACATTCCCTGCTTCTTTTGCCAGGGCCGCAGCGTCAAAAGCGATCAGTTTTGCCGTCTTTTTCCGAATCAGCGCCTGCAGGGCATTCAGAGAAGGATATTTGCTGCTTCCCGTGGTTACCGTAAATGGCGATAGAGGAGCAAGACTGGTAATAACAACTGTATTGGAATTGCATTTATTTAAGGCACGCAGCGATTCCACTGGCTCAAATCCTACAAGCACATCGGCCTCACCATTAGAGATGATGGTGCTTTGGGCATCTCCAAATACAATTGCGGATTCCACAACCCCGCCCCTTTGGGCCATGCCATGTATTTCGCTCATGCGGACAGGAACGTCTGACATGAGTGCAGCTTCTCCGATAACCTTGGAGGCCAGAAGATTTCCCTGACCCCCAACAGCAACAATAATTAATCTCGTGGTATCCACAATCAACTTTTATCTCTTAAGGGTAAAATAGCTTGTTCCGGGCAGATCTGGGCGCAGACTGTACAGCCCGTACAAATTACAGGATCAATTTTAATCCTGTTATTCTCGATGAAAAAGGCAGGACATGCAAGCTCGCTAACACAGTCTTTATGATCTTTGCATTTTTCACTGACAAAAAAGGGTTTTCCCCGGGCTTTATTGAGACTTTTGGCGTATAGCGTACACATCTCCCTGGATATAACAACCGAAACACCTTTAAAATTCAGAGCCTCTTTGATGGCCTTAATACTCTTTTTGGCCCTATAAGGCCTGATGACAGTAACGTGAGATACACCTACAGCCCTGACGACCTCTTCGATGGATACCCGGCCATATCCATTAATGTTTAGCTGTTTCATATCAACCCCGGGATGCGGTTGCTGTCCGGTCATAGCAGTGGTTCCATTGTCAAGAATGACCAGTGTGAAATCATGCTTATTAAAAACTGCGTTAATCAGGCCGGGGATGCCGGAATGAAAAAAGGTTGAATCCCCTATAAAAGCGATCACTTTCTTGTCTGTCACCTTTGAAAAACCGCATGATGTACCAACAGAAGATCCCATGCATATCAGAAAATCTCCCATTGCAAGGGGGGGGAGGAATCCAAGCGTGTAGCATCCGATGTCGGTCGGACAAATCGTCTCCATACCTTCAGATGCCTTTTTAACCGCATAAAAGGTGGCCCGGTGGGAGCATCCGGCACAAAGAGTGGGTGGGCGCTGGGGAATTTCAGGGAGATCAGAAAGATCAGGGCCCGCCAACTGAGTATAGGGCACATTAAAATAAGCTGCTATAGCTTGCCTTACCAGGGCAGGATCAAATTCAAAAAGCCGGGAAAAGAGATCTTTACCTTTGCCCATTATGGAAAGAGTCAATTTTTCCTCCTGGGCAAACATCTTAATAGTCTCTTCCATGAAAGGCTCGCCTTCTTCGACAATCAACACCTTTTCACATCCTTTTAAAAAGTCCTTGATCAAAACTTGAGGCATGGGGTGTGAAAAACCGATGCGAAGTATTTTAATGTTATTTCCCATGTCCAGATCTTGTACCGCATCAGAAACATAGTTATAACTTACACCATTGCATATAATTCCCCGGATTCCATTACCTTTGATAAAATTGTACTCGGAATCTTCGGAAATCTTTTCAGCTTGGCCCAGTTTGTCCAGCAGCCTGATATGCAGATTTCTGGAAACAGCCGGCACGGTCACATAATTGAAAGGGTCCTTTTTAAAATCACCTTTTGTTTGGGACGCCCTGATTTCACCCAAAACCACTGTCGAGGTTGAATGGTTAATTCTGGTCGTGGTCCTGAAAATAACAGGTTGTTGCAATTTTTCGGAAAGATCAAATACATAGGCACTCATATCTTTGGCTTCCTGCACCGAAGAGGGCTCAACCATGGGAAGGCCTGAAAGTTTGGCATAATACCGGTTATCCTGTTCGTTCTGGCTGGAAAACATGTACGGATCATCTGCAGTAACGATAACAAGCCCC
>JAZFVY010000416.1:0-4394 GCA_036447975.1 Desulfobacterales bacterium | reverse complement strand
ACACCGATGGAAGCGTAGCCAGAAACTATGGCATTCGGTCTCACCCCGTACACTTTCTGATAGACAGGCAAGGAAAAATTATCGGCAAGGTAATGGGAGCAAGAAACTGGGCGAGTGCTGAGAGTCGAAATCTTATCCGCTCTCTTGTTGCTAAAAAATGAAAAGGAAATAGGAGAATATGAATGATATCGGATTATATTCTACCTTAATTGCGATGTTCTTGTCAGCCTATTCGAGTTTCACCGCTGTCGTTGGAATCAAAAGCCGCAGAGGTGAGATGATCGCCAGCGCTGAAAATGCCGCCGTCGCAGTCTTGGGCTTCCTCACTATAGCCTGTGTGTCCTTGATATATGCACTGTTGACCAGAGATTTTCAAGTTGAATATGTCGCAAGTTATACCAACCGCAGCTTATCGACGGTTTACACTCTCGCAGCCTTTTATGCAGGCCAGAAAGGATCACTTCTTCTCTGGAGTTGGTTCCTCTCTTTATATGCTGCAATCGTAATCTTCCAGAACAGAAAGAAGAACAGGGAACTCTTGCCCTATGTTATCTCAGTAATGATGATAATCAACTTCCTTTTCGCATTTTTAATGGTGTTCGTCACCAATCCGTTTGAAATGCTTCCTTACGCTCCATCAGACGGTCAAGGCTTGAATCCCATGTTGCAGAATCCCGGTATGATTTTTCATCCCCCCACTCTATTTCTAGGTTATGTCGGCTTTACCGTACCGTTTGCATTTGCCATCGCAGCCCTTATTACAGGTCAACTCGGAGACGTCTGGATCAAAACCACCCGAAAGTGGACGATCATTTCCTGGTTTTTCCTGACGGCCGGCAACTTGCTGGGAATGGAGTGGGCCTATGTAGAATTGGGATGGGGCGGTTACTGGGCATGGGATCCGGTTGAAAACGCTTCATTCATGCCGTGGATTGTTGGTACTGCATACCTGCACTCGGTAATGATTCAGGAAAAACGCGATATGTTGAAAGTCTGGAATATCGTTCTGATTCTTTTAACATTTCTTTTGACCATCTTCGGCACATTCATCACGCGCAGCGGTCTGATTGCGTCCGTTCATAGCTTTGGAGAATCGTCATTGGGGTGGATGTTTCTAATATTTCTGATCGCAGCCCTCATCATATCGGTAGGTTTGCTTATCTACCGGCTGCCTGATTTGCGGAGTAAAAACCAGCTCGACTCCCTGCTTTCCAGAGAGAGCAGCTTCTTGTACAACAATCTACTCTTTGTCGGAATAGCCTTTGCCGTATTTTGGGGTACACTCTTTCCTATTATTTCCGAGGCTGTACGGGGGGTAAAAATTACTGTGGGACCTCCCTTTTATAATGCGGTCGTAACCCCCATAGCCTTAACGTTATTGTTTCTGATCGGGGCGTGCCCCCTGATCGCCTGGAGAAAGACTACGCTGAAAAGTTTTTTAAAAAAGATTCTCTTTCCCTCTCTTGTTTCCGCTGTCGGAGCCGCTTTATTATATCTTTTACAAATTCGCTCCTTTATTGCCCTGACCACCTTAACTTTGTGCATATTTGTAAGCATAAATCTCTTTTTAGAGTTCTTCAACGGTATGCGAACCCGCCACTCATTATTGAAAGAGGGTTATCTGCAAGCGTTATGGAATTTAGTTGCCAGGAATAAACGACGTTATGGCGGTCATATTATTCATTTCGGCGTTGTTTTGCTATTCATGGCAATGAGCGGAAGTGCTTTTAATATGGAAAAACAGATAACGATAAATAAGGGGGAATCGTTTAAAATTAAACAATACACTTTAAAATACGACGGTCTTTCCGAGTATCCAACGGCCGGTAAAGACAGAGCTGTTGCAACGTTAACAGTCTTTAACGATAATCATAAACTCGGAATCTTGTCGCCTGAAAAAGCCTTATTTAGAGGCCAGGAGCAACCCACCACGGAAGTGGCAATCCATACGACCTTAAAAGAAGATTTGTATGTAATTCTGGCCGGCTATGGCAAAGATTGGGCCACCTTTAAGGTGTTGGTAAATCCGCTCGTCGTCTGGCTCTGGATAGGGGGAGGCATTATGTCTCTCGGGACCGTAATCGTGATGCTGCCGGATCGCCGGAAAAGAAAGAAAATCAAGCACACTGATAGAACTGCGGAGGCAACATGAATTTGAAATACAGCCCAAAGACCGCATCAATCTTTGTCATTATCATGGCTTTGTCATTGATCCCGGCAGTTCACGTTTTTGCACTGACCGCCGGAGAAATAACACAGAGCCTTACCTGTACTTGCGGTTGTAATATGCTGGTGAGCGCATGTGAAGGATCCATGGAATGTACGCCCGCGAAAGAAATAACAGATCAGGTCACTCAAATGATTGAAACGGGTCAATCAAAAGAGGACATCATCCAATATTTTGTAAGCACGAAGGGCGAAAGAATTTTGGCGGCACCCACCAAAAAAGGGTTTAATCTCACCGCCTGGATACTTCCCTTTCTGGCGATTATTCTGGGAGCGGGCGGCATATATATTTTTATAGATAAATGCTTAGCTCCCAGAGAAAATACGGACGACGAATCTGAAAATTCCGATAAAAAGCAAGTACATGAAGGAAAATATTTAGCTCTGTTTGAAAAAGAATTGAAGGATTTCGAATTATAGGAGCCTATGCATAATGGAATATTTTGTAATTATAGGGTTAATCATTGGAACGGCCTTTTATATTATAAGCCCGCTGTTAAAATCCGGCCGGATAGACGGGTCTTTTACTCATCAAACAGATGAAATGCTGGCGGAGTTAAACTTAAAAAAAGAAGGGGCTTATGCAACCATCAGGGAGCTTGAATTTGATTTAAATATGGGGAAGCTGTCAAAAGAAGATTATGAAACCTTAAAAGCCCAATATATGCGCGATGCGGTCGATTGTTTAAAAACAATAGATGAATTGCAAATGAATAGAGATAGTCAAACAGGTCTGTCCGAAAAGGATTTGGAAAACGAAATTGAACGGGAAATATCTGCCTTGCGGGCAACCGGACCTGTTACAGCGGCCGAGATTTTTTGTGCCCAGTGCGGCCAAAGAATATCTTCCACAGATCGTTTCTGCTTCGAGTGTGGAACGAAACTAACAACACTCTAAACCGCCTTAGGGAGAAAATGAACTGATGAGGCAAATTAGAAAGATAGTATCTATAACATTTCTTATAATGATGTCTTCTTTACTTCCAATGACCTTAATGGCAGACGATGCATCATTTGGTGTTATTAACGGCAGGGTGCTTAATGAAACATTAAGTCATACGGGGCTTGATGGTCTTGAGGTTATACTTCAAGCATACGTCGAGGGAAAAGAGCCGGTGGAACGCCGTTCAAAAACCGACCGGAACGGCTTTTTTTCATTTCAGGGTATTAGCACGGATCAAAAGTTTTTCTATCACATATCAACGCGCTACAAAGATATCGAATATTTCGGCCGGGCAATTCAGTTTATGGGGGAAAATGCGCTTTCGGTTGATTTGTCAGTCTATGAAACAACAGATCAGGATAACGATATCTACATCAAAATGAATCATATGTTTTTTGAAAAAGATAAGGATTCTATCTGGATTAAAGAGGCCTTGATCGTGGAAAATCGAGGAAACAGGGTTTATGTCGGGTCTCAAGAATTGCAGCCGGGCAGGAAAGAGACGCTTCGCGTTTCTTTGCCTGAAGGAGCTTCCAATCTTCAATTTGAACAGCATGTGGACCCTTTTGTTATAAGAACAGCAACGGGTTTTATCGACACCGCGGATATTAAGCCGGGAAACAAGAGGATTCTATTTTCCTACACGGTTGGCACCGCTGATTTAAATTATAAGTTCATAAAAAGTCTTCATCATAAAACAGACAGCTTTATTGTCATCTTTCCGGAGAAAGGAGTCAAGGTCAAGAGTGATCAACTCGAGTTTAAAGGGCCCATGATGAATTCAGGACAGCAGTTTTTTCATCTTTCAGGAACAAATTTCGACAAGGGATCTCAGATTGCTATCGAACTGGTCTCTGCCGAAAATAAAGGCTTTTTTCAATGGGTTATTGTCGGAATGTTGATACTGTTTGCCGGCATTGTATTTGCACTCCCTTTTATAAAGCAGAAAAATTTCCACCAAGAAGCAGACCGGCAAACTCCCGTCTATGAAGAAATGGACCTCACTGATCAAAGACAGGCGGTATTACTGGCAATCGCGCAACTTGATGATCATGCTGAGTCAGGCGGCATCCATAAGGATGCGTATCATGTGGAGCGGGCTGAACTGCTGATCAAGGCCAAAAAACTAACATGGCAAATGAAGAACGATGCTTAGCCCGAATATTTTCTATGAAACACCTTTCTTCGAAGGTGTTTCATCATTCGTTGTGGCCGAAAAGCCATG
>JAZFVY010000415.1:0-11473 GCA_036447975.1 Desulfobacterales bacterium | reverse complement strand
ATGGCCAGGTATTTTTCGGCAAGCTCGGCATAAATATCGAGCATCATGCGGGTCCGCTCCACGGCTTCTTCTTCTGAGGCATGGACCGTGTGTCCCTCCTGCCAAAGAAATTCAGTGGTACGTAAAAATAACCTGGTCCGCATCTCCCATCTGACCACATTTGCCCACTGGTTGATCAGCATGGGAAGATCACGATAACTGCTAACCCACTTGGAAAACGAATCTCCGATTATAGTTTCAGAAGTAGGCCGCACAACTAAAGGCTCATTAAGCATCCCTGCCGGTTCGAGGTTGCCGTCAAGCCCTTTTTCCAGTCTGTGGTGTGTAACAACGGCACATTCTTTGGCAAAGCCTTCCACATGCTCAGCCTCTTTTTCAAGAAAAGAGAGCGGGATTAATAGAGGAAAATAAGCATTTTTAACCCCGGTCTCCTTGAACATTTCATCAAGTACCTGCATTATATTTTCCCAAAGGGAATAACCCCAGGGTTTTATTACCATACAGCCTCTTACCGGTGATCTTTCTGCCATATCCGATGCTTTTACCACCTGCTGGTACCATTCTGAATAATCTTCAGCCCTAGTTGGAGTTATTGCTGTTTTTGTTTGTTTTGCCATTCTGCAATTCCTAAATTCATCAATCCCTCAATTCATCAATTTTTTCAACTTCAGCCAGTAAAACCTCAACAAGTTTATCCTCGGGAAATTTTTTTATCACTTTTCCCTTCCTGAAAAGAATACCGGTTCCATCCCCACCGGCAATACCGATATCAGCCTCCTTTGCCTCTCCAGGCCCGTTTACGACACAACCCATGATGGCAAGTTTAACTGGTTTTGGATTTAATGATAGAACCTTTTCAACACGTTCGACAATGTCGAACAGATCTATTTTACAACGACCGCAGGTAGGGCACGATATGATGTCAGGTCCATGTTGACGAATGTCAAGCGCTTTAAGTATTTCGTATCCAACCCTCACCTCTTCAACAGGGTCTCGGGTCAAGGAGACACGAATTGTATCCCCGATGCCTTCTGCAAGCAGCATTCCAATACCAAGGGATGATTTGACGATTCCGGAATAAAGCCCTCCTGCTTCAGTCACACCAACATGAAGCGGAAGATCTGTTTTTGAGGAAAGAAGCCTGTAAGCGTCTATGGTACGATGTACATCAGAGGCCTTTATTGAAACCTTTATATTGTGAAAGTCGAATGACTTAAACAATTCAATATGACGCATGGCGCTTTCAACCATGGCTTCTGCACTTGCGACATTATATTTTTTTAGGATATCCTTTTCAAGGGAGCCTGAATTAACCCCGATTCTAATAGGGATATTATACGATTTTGCACAGTCAACAACAGCTTTAATTTTTTTTATGCTACCAATATTACCGGGATTTAACCGCAGCCCGTCAGCACCAGCCCTTACCGAACCTATGGCCAGACGGTAGTCAAAATGGATATCTGCTATAATCGGAATAGAAATCTTTTGTTTTATGGAAGAAATTGCCTCAGCCGCCTCCTGATCAGGTACGGCCACCCTTGCAATTTCACAACCTGCTTTTTCCAAACGCTTTATCTGAGAAATCGTGGCCGCAATATCATGGGTAAATGTATTTGTCATGGACTGCACGGCAATAGGCGCCGCACCGCCGACCTTTACATTTCCAACCATAATCTGTCGTGTTTTTTTGCGTTTAATTAAAAAAGACATTATAGTTTGCGACAATAAAGGATGGGTTTCAATATCTCTCAAAATCTATATTAATAACATACAGTTCCTTTAAGTTCAACCTAAATTCTTCAAACCAATTACTTTACAAACGGAATATATTTTTGAGAACAACTAAAGAGACTTAGTGCTTTGCCATTGTTTTTCCTAAAATATTTCAGTATAATCATCTGACTAAATTTATCTTGAAAGGAGCAATGTAATGGCTTTTCGTAAAGGCAAAAAATTTGCGGAAAAATACGGACCGAATGCAAAACCGGATAGCTTGATTGAAGATAAAATATTAAGACGTATTAAAAACAGTGAACTTGCCTGTGCTGTTGCATTTGAGATTGCAGAGGAACTACAGGTTTCACCAGATGCGGTAGGTATGACCGCTGACCTGCTTAATGCAAAGCTGGTAAAATGCAAGCTGGGATTGTTTGGGCATAAGCCTCAAAAAAAGATAGTACAGCCTAAAAAGTCAGTAAGCCAGGATTTAAAAGATTCAGTTACTGATGCATTAGTCGGCGGGAGGCTATCATGCCAAAATGCGTGGGAGATAGCATCCCGATTCAAAGTCCATAAAATGGAAATCAGTAGCGTCTGCGAACTTATGCAGATAAAAATAAATAAGTGTCAGTTAGGAGCGTTTTAGTTGTTATGATATTGAGACCTTTGCAAAACGCCCCCTTTTGCCCAATTTCTGTGTCAGGCTCTAATTTTAATCCTCAAAATACTCCATGTATTCCTGTGGTTAAAATTTTCGCCTTCCTTTAACTTGAACAAAATTGAGCATTTTGCAAAGGTCCATATTTTGAAGCAACAGAGCAATGAATCACTAAAATTGATCCACAAAGGGATTAAAACGCTTTTCCTTGCCGATGCTGGTTTCCGGGCCATGCCCGGAAAGGACCCTCATGTCATCTTCCATGTTGAAAAGCTTTGTCTTAATACTCGATATTAAAGTGTCGAAATCTCCCCCGGGAAAATCGGTGCGTCCGATGGAACCGGCAAAAAGCGTGTCTCCCACAAAAACAATTCCATCAGTATACAGAGAAATACCACCCGGCGTATGTCCGGGAGTATGAGTAACTTTTAATGAGATGTTCCCGAAGGAGATTGTTTCACCTTCTTCTATGGTCTGATCACATGGCGGCGAGTTTTCTACTGAAATCCCGAAAACAGCGGCATTGGATGAAAGCATGCCCAGCATGGGGGCATCAAGTGGATGGATCAGAATATCGGCGCCGGTTGCATCCTTCATTTTTCCGTTTCCGCAAACATGGTCAAAATGACCGTGAGTATTGATGATATATTTTACTTTCAATTCGGAATCGGCAAGGGATAGCAGAATTCTATCGGCATCACCTCCGGGATCTATAACTACAGCTTCTTTGGTTTTATTACAACCGAATATGAAACAGTTTGCCATAAGCGGTCCAACAACAAGATCTTTAATAATCAACACAGCCTCCTTAACCCGAATATTTCACGAAGCCCTCTTTTTGGCCTGTTCAATAAGCTCAACCAGGCTCACAGTTTTCGGCTTGGGCTTGGTATTAACAAGCATGTTAAATTTATCCTCTGACATGTGCTTTTTTATATACCCTACCACATCAAAACTTTCCCACCAACAGTCGAAAATCTTCCAGCAAGCAGAAACGTCATCGCCGCTTGTCCTGCAGTAGCGGAATGACACGGGACCGCCCAGCCGTGGGCATCTTTGCTCAAGATGATCCTTGCTTTCGTCCATTGATCAACGGCTTTTTATCAGTTGCGGCTTGGGATAATCTTCAAATACTTTTTCCGACTCCAACATCTCCTCATCGGTTAAGACAAAATTGTGCAGTTCACCGGCGAAATACTTATCGTAAGCCATAAGATCGATAAGACCGTGCCCGCTCCAGTTGAAAAGGACAACTTTTTCTTTTGCTTCTTCCTTTGCTTTTTTTGCCTCTTCGATTACACTGGCTATCGCATGATTTGTTTCCGGAGCAGAGATAAATCCTTCGGTTTTTGCAAAATCGACCCCGGCCTCATAAGCGTCAAGCTGAGTGACGGCTTTTGCTTCAATAATCCCCTCTGTAACGAGCTGACTCACCGTAGGAGACATACCATGATATCGGAGTCCGCCCGCATGAAATGGAGGCGGTACAAACGCGTGCCCTAAACTGTGCATGGGAAGAAGCGGTGTATATCTTGCCGTATCACCGTGATCATAGACAAACGGAGATTTTGTCATTGTTGGGCAGGCAGCCGGTTCAACAGGGTAAATTTCAAGATCCTTTCCATTTATTTTGTCAAGAACAAAAGGGAAGGCAAGACCAGCAAAATTGCTCCCGCCTCCGGCGCATCCGATTATCACATCGGGGTATTCTCCGATTTTCTCGAGTTGCTTTTTGGCCTCAAGACCGATAATGGTCTGATGAAGCATAACGTGATTTAGAACGCTTCCCAATGAATAGCGCGTTTTACCGGTTTCATCTGTGACTGCCGATTCAATGGCCTCACTGATAGCTATACCAAGGCTTCCAGGGGTATCTGGATCTTTTTCCAGTACATCGCGACCCGCCTTAGTCTCTGGACTGGGACTTGGTATGCATTTCCCACCCCAGGCTTCCATCATCGATTTACGATAAGGTTTCTGGTCAAAACTGATCCTGACCATGAAAACCTTACATTCGATTCCAAACTGGCAACAGGCAAAGGCAAGGGCGCTCCCCCACTGGCCCGCCCCGGTTTCTGTGGTCATCTTTTCGATACCGAAAACCTTGTTGTAATATGCCTGGGGTACGGCAGTGTTGGGCTTGTGGCTTCCGGGAGGACTTACACCTTCGTTTTTAAAATAGATCCTTGCAGGGGTATCAAGGTATTTTTCAAGGGAAAGCGCCCTTACCAAAGGGGTTGGGCGCCAGATGTTCAAGACATTCAGCACTTCTTCGGGTATATCGATCCACCTTTCCGGACTTACCTCTTGTTCTATCAAGTTCATTGGAAAAACCGGGGCAAGGGATTCAGGGCTAATCGGTTTCCCGTCAGGTCCCAAGGGAGGGTTCATTTTGATATCGGATAATATGTTGTACCATTGCCGTGGAATCTCATCTTCTGTCAAAAAAACCTTTCTAACTTCCATACCACCCTCCTCTAAGTCAACTCGTTTCGTTTGTTTGAATATCGACCTTAATATTAATCTCCTTTTTTTCAAGTGCTATACGGATGCTGTCGAGGATTCCATTGATAAAGGCACCTGATTCATCAGTTCCAAATTTCTTTCCTACGTCGATCGCTTCATTGATTGATACTTTTGATGGAATATCATGGCAGCAAATAAGTTCATATACCGCAATTCTCATCACGTTCCTGTCTACGCAAGACATGCGGCTGAGCTTCCAGTTGGCGGAAAAGCGCTCGATGATCGCGTCAATTTCAGGTCCGGTTTGCACAACGCCTTTTACCAGCATCAGAAAGAAGGGGAGCGCTTTCTTTGAAGGGGTAAAATTATTGCAGAAGCGTTCCAACAATTCTTTAGGGTCACCCTGACCCATGTCCATATAAAAGAGCGCCTGCATGGCAAGTTCTCGTGACTTGCGACGGTTTCCCATGGTTAAGCCTGATCGACAACCTCAATCAAGTTTGCCATTTCTATGGCAGTTATTGCCGCGTCCCATCCTTTATTGCCGGCTTTTGTTCCGGCCCGCTCTATGGCCTGTTCGATGGTGTCGGTTGTTACAATGCCGAAAATGACCGGAATTTCAGATTCCAAACCGATCTTGGCGATTCCTTTGGACACTTCGGCGCTGACATATTCAAAATGCGGTGTTGTCCCACGAATGACGGCGCCCAGACAGATAACAGCATTGAATCGGCCTGTTGCCGCCATCTTTTTTGCCATCAAAGGGATTTCAAATGCGCCGGGGACCTTTACAATTTCGACATCCTTGTCCCTGGCGCCGGAACGTAACAGCCCGTCAACCGCACCCCCTAAAAGTTTGTCGGTGATAAAATCGTTAAAACGGCTTACCACAAGTGCAAACTTCTTGCCTTCTGCCTGAAGCTTGGCTTCAATAATTTTTGGCATTTAAGTTCCTCCCGGTTAAGACAATAAATAATTGGCCAGAGTATTTCAATTCTTAGATCCTAAAGTTCTTCAATTATTAAGGTGTTGCATCAATATTAAACAGATGCCCCATCTTAAGCTTCTTGCACTCAAGATAATGTCGGTTGAATTCATTGGGTTTTGTTTCAATCGGTATCTGTTCAATAATACTGAGTCCATATCCTTCTAAACCAACCATTTTTTTGGGATTGTTAGTAAGGAGATTCATCTTGCCAACCCCGAGGTCTACAAGAATCTGGGCCCCTATCCCGTAATTTCTCAAATCAGGCTTGAATCCGAGTTGTTCGTTTGCCTCAACCGTGTCAAGGCCCTGATCCTGAAGAGCATAGGCTTTTAATTTGTTAACAAGACCGATACCTCTGCCCTCCTGACGGATATAAAGCAATACCCCGGAGCCATCTTTGTCAATCATTTCCATTGCTTTATGGAGTTGTTCACCACAGTCGCATCGGAGTGAACCAAAAATATCTCCGGTCAGGCATTCCGAATGAACCCGAACAAGGACAGGATTGTCAGGATTGATTTCACCTTTGATCATGGCTATGTGCAGCAAATCATCCATCTGATTTTCGTACACCACGGCATTGAATTCACCGGCATGTAAAGTGGGTATAACGGTTTCGGTAGCCCTGCTCACAAAGGATTCGGTACGCATACGGAATTCAATAAGATCAGCGATGGTACATATGCCGATACCATGCTTTTTACTGAATTTTTCAAGGGCAGGCATTCTGGCCATAGTGCCGTCTTCGTCCATGATTTCACAAATTACGCCGGCGGGTTTTAAACCGGCAAGACGCGCCAGATCAATAGATCCTTCTGTCTGGCCGGCACGCACCATCACACCGCCACTTCTGCCTCTTAAAGGGAATACATGTCCCGGTCGGACAAGATCACCGGGTTTGGCATCGTCAGCAACAGCCGCAAGGATTGTCGTGGCACGGTCGGCAGCAGAAATACCTGTTGTTACGCCGCATCTTGCTTCAATGGATACAGTAAAGCCGGTCTGAAACCGGGATGTATTATTCTCGACCATCAGCGGAAGGTCAAGGGAATCGATCTTTTCTCCTGTCATGGAGAGGCAAACAAGCCCACGTCCGTATTTTGTCATGAAATTAATGGTTTCCGGTGTAACGGCTTTAGCAGCCATAGTAAGATCGCCCTCATTTTCACGGTCCTCATCATCAACGAGAATAACCATACGTCCGGCTTTTATATCTTTAATTGCATCTTCAATGGTTATCAGTGACATTCTTTTTTTAGCGCCTCCAGTACATTTTCTTTTTCATCAAACTATGATGGCTTCGTAAAAAGTCCAACTTCTGCGTTGCGCTTCGTTTCGTTGTCTTTGCGGCGTACGCTAAGTACGCACCCTTCGGGTACCGCGTTAGCGGTATGACACAAAATTTGCGCGCCTTGAATTTGGAGTTTTTTACTTTGCCATCGCAATTTTGACTTTTTATGAAATCGTCATAGATAGTATCACAAAAAGTCAAAGAAACGATCTTTCCAAATGCTTTAAGTTAGATGGTTTAGTAAAAAATCAATTTTGCTCACTTGGTTATAGAACCTAACAACCATAATTAAAGGAAACCGGTTTTGGCAAGAAATTCCATGTCAACGGACTTTTCGGTTTCTTTATCAGTATATTGTCTTTCCGTGACAAAACGTTCAACATATTTGCCGATCATGTCTGTTTCAATGTTGACAAGATCTCCAACCTTGTTAAAGCCTATGGTTGTCAGTTTTGCGGTATGCGGAATTATGCTTACATCAAAACCGTCGAGACCGAGGTTGTTGATGGTTAGGCTGATGCCATCAACCGCAACCGAACCTTTTTTTATCATGTAGCGTGAAAGGGATTCAGGCACTTCGATGGTAATAATGATGGCATTGCCTGTGTTTTTTTTGTGTTTTATGGTTCCCATTCCGTCGATATGCCCTGAAACAAGGTGACCATCTATACGGTCGGAAAGACGAAGTGCACGCTCAAGGTTTACACGATCTCCAATCTTTGATCTGCCGAAGGTTGTCCTTGCAAGAGTTTCAGGTGACACATCAACTTTAATACATTTTCCTTCAATTGCAACCACTGTCAAACAGGCGCCGCTCACTGAAATGCTGTCTCCTATCTTGGTATGACTAAGAAGGAAATCTGCTTCCAAGGCCAAACGTTTCCCCTGGTCTGATTGCCGTAGCCCGGTAATAGTGCCGAGACCTTCGATGATTCCTGTAAACATAAGAAAAAGATGTGCTAATTATTTATCAATATATCCTTCGATCATGACATCATCGCCGAATCGTAGGACATGAATGTCTATAATTGGTATGCAACTGCTCATTAAAGCCGCCCCCGCTCCCTTACAGATAGGCACACCATCATCTCCGCCCAGAATTTTGGGTGCGAAGAAAAAGATAATTTTATCAACGATTCCGGCTGATAAGGATGATGCAATCACACTGCTGCCTCCTTCTATAAGGAGGCTGGTTATGCCTAAAGCCCCCAGACGATCCATAAGCCTATCAAGATCGATCAGACCATCCTTGAGAGGGGATTCAATAATCCTTGCGCCTTGATTTTCTATCCCGGCCTTCTTATCCCCTGAAACAGAATGGCCGGTTACAATAATAGTATCAGAATCAGAATCAAGCAGCAAGAGTTTAGCTTTTTCAGAAATTCGAAGATGTGTGTCAAGAATAATCCTTGTGGGATCCAGACCCTTAAAGTTTTCAATCCTGTTTGTCAGGCGGGTTGTTAAACTGGGGTCATCCTTTTTTACAGTATTAATGCCGACCATAATTGCATCGACAGCATGACGGAGCCGGTGAACATATTTCCTCGATTCTTCTCCTGTAACCCATCTGGAATCACCGGTTCTTGTTGCAATTCGACCGTCTAAAGTGGCCGCACATTTGACAATCGAGAATGGACGTTTTGTGCTAACGTATTTTATATAAACTTCATTCAGCTTTTTTGCCTGGTCTTCACATACTCCAACCGTGACATTAATTCCCTGACTTTTTAAATAATCTGATCCCCCTCCCTTAACGTTGGGATTCGGGTCATTCATAGCAACGACAACCCGTCTGATGCAGGCCGAGAGCACCTTTTCGGTGCAGGGAGGAGTACGCCCAGTATGATTGCAGGGTTCAAGCGTGACATAAAGTGTTGCATCTTCCGCCAGAGCTCCGGCATCATCTATGGCATTGACTTCAGCATGAGCCTTCCCAACTGCTTGGTGGTATCCCTTTCCTACAACTTTGCCGTCATTAACAACCACGGCGCCGACCATCGGGTTTGGGGATGTAAAACCCTGTCCCTTTTCGGCAAGGTCGAGTGCCATTTTCATGAAACGCTTGTCATCCATCAGCGTCAAAATATGAACCGCCTGTAACCGGGTTAATGCTTGCTCAGAAGACTTTTTAGTTCAGAAACAAAATCGTTGACATCTTTGAATTCTCTATAAACCGATGCAAACCTAACATAAGCGACATCGTCTGTTTCATGGAGTTTTATCATGATCTTTTCGCCAATTTTCTGGGAAGGTACCTCTTTTTCCCCGCTTTCTCTTAGATCACGGTCCAGTTCATCAAGAAAATCTTCGATCACATTAATGCTTATATCTCGTTTCTGGCAGGCTTTTTGGATGCCTGAACGCACCTTTTCACGGGAAAAGACTTCACGACGTCCATCCTTCTTGATAATCATAACAGGAATTTCTTCAATATGTTCGTAGGTTGTAAATCGCCTACTACACAAAATGCATTCCCTGCGCCTGCGGATTACGTTTCCATCTTTACTTAACCTGGAATCGATAACCTTGTTGTCAATTTCTCCACAAAATGGACACTTCATTAAACCCTCCTGCTCGCATCAAATTTTATTACGGACACTCCTGCCTCATTAAACATTTCTTTGGACATAGGGTCTGAATATCCGGACCCGTAACAGATCTTATTTATTCCGGCATTGATGATCATTTTTGCACATATGGAACATGGCTGGTTTGTGCAGAAAAGTGTTGCACCCTTTATGGAAACACCATGATATGCGGCCTGAATAATAGCATTCTGCTCAGCATGTATGCCCCTGCAAAGCTCATGTTTTTCACCAGATGGCACATTCAAATTCTCACGCAGGCAGCCTGTTTCAATACAGTGTTTAATGCCGGTAGGGGCACCGTTATAGCCAGTGGACAGTATTCTCTTATCTTTTATTATCAAGGCTCCCACCGTACGTCTGAGACATGTGGAGCGTTTGGCCACAAGAAACGTAATATCCATAAAATAGGTTTCCCATGAAGGGCGTTTGCTATTCTCTGGCACTTTTCTAACCAGTCCTTTGAAATTGATTTTTATAAATTGGAAAAGCTTCGCAAATTTCGTGAACTTTTGCCCTTGCACTTTTTATAAGGGAGTCATCTTTGTGGTTTTGGAGTACATCGACGATAAGCCTTGCGATTATTTGCATCTCAGGCGCTCTCATGCCTCTGGTGGTAATGGCAGGTGTTCCGATGCGAATACCGCTGGTTACCGTCGGGCTTAGCTTTTCAAATGGTATGGAATTTTTGTTGACGGTGATACCGGCACTCTCCAGGACATCTTCGGCAATATTACCTGTTATATTAAGATCTCTTAAATCGACAATCATCATGTGGTTATCTGTGCCGCCGGAAACTAACTTTATTCCATACTTTGTCAAGTGGCTTGCAAGAACCTTTGAATTTTCAACTACATCTTTCTGATAAGTCTTAAACGATTCCTCCATGGCTTCCTTGAAGGCAACAGCTTTAGCTGCAATGACATGCATAAGCGGTCCCCCCTGAATTCCCGGGAATATTTCTCTATTCAATTTAGCACCGAATTCGCTTTTTGCCAAAATCAGGCCGCCTCGTGGCCCTCTCAACGTCTTATGTGTTGTTGAGGTTACTACATCCGCAAAAGGTATGGGAGAGGGGTGAATCCCTACTGCCACCAGACCTGCTATGTGGGCCATATCCACCATTAAATAAGCTTTTGCCGACTCGGCAATATGCGCGAATGCTTCAAAATCTATCACACGCGGGTAGGCGCTCGCACCGGCAACTATCAACTTAGGTCTGTGCTTTTCCACTAATAGCTCTAATTCTCCATAATCGATGGTTCCGGTATCCTTGTTTACACCATAGTGGAGAAAATTATAAAGCTTTCCTGAAAAACTGGCCCGACTTCCATGTGTGAGGTGTCCGCCGTGGGACAGATTCATACCAAGGACAGTATCCCCAGGTTTTAACAAAGCAAAATATACTGCCATATTGGCCTGGGATCCTGAGTGGGGCTGAACATTGGCATAGGCAGCATTAAATAGTTTTTTGGCCCGGCTTATGGCAAGGTTTTCAGCAATATCAACATATTCACACCCACTATAATAACGCTTATCCGGATACCCCTCGGCATATTTATTAGTAAGAACACTTGCTTGAACGGCCATAACAGCCGGGCTGGCAATATTTTCCGATGCGATAAGCTCTAAGGTATTTTTCTGCCTGTCAATTTCCATGGCAATTGCACCGGCAATATCAGGATCTACATTTTCAATAAGCTTCAAATCCAAGTATCATTACCTCTTATAAAGTTTGTGGCGAGACCTTAGCTTTTCCAGAC
>JAZFVY010000414.1:0-3066 GCA_036447975.1 Desulfobacterales bacterium | reverse complement strand
TCCTGCATGACAACACCATCTACCATTGCTGTCAGTCTCAGGTTGTTTACATCTCCGATCTCATCGACAGTAACAATGAAAGGACCGGTAGGTGCAAAGCCATCAAAGGATTTTCCCCGAAACCACTGGGTATCGGAAAACTGGGCCTCCCGCCCGGACACATCATTCATTACTGTAAACCCAGCAATGTAATCGAATGCATCCGTTCTGTTTATTCTTTTCCCTTCTTTTGCGATGATTATTGCCAGTTCTACCTCCCAGTCCACCTGACCGCTGCTTTTTGGAAGAATTATCGGATCAAAAGGGCCATTCAAGGCATTTTGTGTTTTGCAGAATATTACCGGTTTTTCGGGATTTTCGAAACTCCCTTCCTTGGAATGTTCGGCATAATTTAACCCAAGACATATGATCTTGGAAGGACGATAAATCGGGCATGCAATGCGTTCATCGATTTTTTGTCCCGTATCCTTAACCTGGGCAACCTTTTCGAGCCAGCCGCCTCTGAAAAATGCTTCACTGATATCAGGAATCTCCGGAAAGATTTTTCTCAAGTCAACGATTTTGCCGTCTCTCCACAAACCCGGCTTTGCTTTTCCCTTTTGACCAAATCGTAATAGTTTCATAGATCACCTCTTTTTGGTCCATTTTTCTGTCCGTCCTCGTAACATTTCTTCCCATACCAGTTGACCTGCCGGCATATACCCCGGATAATACTGACCTCTTTCGCCCTAAGCTGTAACCTGGTAAAAAAATGACGCAGTTTATTCATCCAGTAATCTGGATTTTCAGGGTTGATATAACTGATCCTGACAAGTAACTCTTTGAGTTGATCATACATTCCATCAAGTTCATGACGTCTTGCAAGACGAGGAGTAAATTCTTCGTTTTCTTCCCGGTCTGCAGAAAAGATTTCATAACACATGATCATTACTGCCTGTGCCAGGTTCAGGGAAGAGAATTCGGCGGTGGGGATATTAACAAGCGCATGGCAGTACCTGATGTTCTCGTTGGAAAGCCCCCTGTCTTCCGGACCAAAAAGTATGGCTATGCGATTTTCAATGGAAATAGGAATGAGCTGTTGGGCCAGCTTCGAAGGGGTACTTATGACCTGACGCTGTGACCCCAGCCGCGCTGTTGCTCCGACCACATAGTTATAGGGAGCCAGGGCGTCTTTGAGATCTGCACAAATGCTACTTGTTTCAACAATGTCCGAGGCGACATGGGTCGCCATTTTCAGGGCCTTGTAAAGGTCAAAGTTTTGCGGGTCGACGACCACTAGCTGACCTATACCCATATTTCGCATGGCACGGGCAGCAGCCCCTATATTTTCAGAATATCGGGGCTGATGCAGCACAATTGCGATGTTGTCAAAATTGATTCGGCCGGACATTAGAAGGTAATTTCAAAGCTATTAAAAAAGTAACCGATTTCAAAGTCGGCTGTCTCTGGTGAATCTGAACCATGTACCACATTTTTCTCAATATCTGTAGCGAAATCTTTTCGTATGGTCCCTTCGGCAGCTTCCTTGTAATCGGTGGCGCCCATTAATTCACGATATTTATCAATTACATTTTCGCCCTCAAGGACCATGGCAACAACCGGACCGGATGTCATGAAATCCGTCAGACTTTCAAAAAACGGTCGTTCTTTGTGAACCGCATAAAAACTTTCTGCCTGGGCCTTTGTCATTCTCAACATTTTCATGGCAATGATTTTGATTTTGTTATCTTCCAATCTTTTAATGACTTCACCAATGATACCGCGGGCAACCCCATCAGGTTTTATGATAGATAATGTCCTTTCCATGATTTTATATCCTTTTCTAACTCTTTTAATTCCTGGTGCCATACCAAAAGGCAAACTTCAAGTCAACACGGAGAGACAATTATGAATGCAAAATGCGGTTGACAAAGGTCTGGCCAAATTTTATGATTTTTATCAAAAGCCGAAACAAAAAAATGACTTTGAAGAAAATAAGGTGTAACCATGCCGATATATGAATTTTATTGTAGGGATTGCAATACTATTTTTAATTTTTTTTCAAGAACCGTTAACACGAAGAAAATGCCCAGGTGTCCAAAATGTAAAACAAGGAGACTCGAAAAACAGATTTCTTTGGTCGCATTTACAGGAAAAGCAAAGGAAACCGATGGCCTCGATGATCTCCCCTTTGACGAAGGAAAGATGGAACAGGCCATGCAGATGCTTGCCAGCGAGGCTGATAAGATGAATGAAGATGATCCGAAACAGGCTGCCAATCTCATGCGCAAGCTTTCTGACATGACAGGCCTTAAACTCGGTGATGGCATGGATGAGGCTTTGAGTCGGATGGAAAAAGGTGATGATCCCAAACAGGTAGAGGCTGAGATGGGTGATCTTCTGGAAGGTGAAGAGCCTTTTTCCCTTCCGGAGAAAAAGGCAAAGAGCAAAAAAACAAAACGCAAGGAGCCTTTAAGGGATGAAACGCTTTACGACCTCTGACAGTTTGGAAAAAAAGCTTTGCTTTACGGTCAATTTTTATGGTTCTTCTCCAATTTAGTTGGAGAAGAGAGTCCAAGGATTCCAGGGGTCAAGGATTCAAGTGTTTGTTTTATAGAGATTTTATCAGCGCTTTTAACATTCTTTCGATTTCTGCTTTGTCTTTTTTTTGCTTTACCCAATTCACCTTTTTCAATGAAGCCTTGTATATAAATTAAAGATTTAAAAAACAAGCTACTGAGGATGTTGTTTGGATAGGGCTTACTTGGGTAAGAAAATAAAAAAGGCAGTGCCGTTTGGCCCTGCCTTTTCCGCCTTGACAGCTTCTAAAATTTGTTTCAAGGCATTATCCAATTCAGTTGAGCCATCACCCTAATTGAGTGTGGAGTCGCCTGAACGTGGGATATTTTATTGATATGCGCCAGCCACATTTGTAACACACATCAGCGGTCGGTCTATCATACGATTTTTTTTGAAGGCCTCCAAAAATGGCTTTATTTTTCCAAGGTAATATCTGCCACAATAATAAGCACAATAGCTCCGTTATTGTGCAATGCTGTATTTATTTTCCCCAATAAAGGTAAGGTT
>JAZFVY010000413.1:0-3021 GCA_036447975.1 Desulfobacterales bacterium | reverse complement strand
GTCTTATAAAATCGATATCGAGCCAAAAAAAATGGGAATATCCGACGGCAAAGCGATTTTGCGTATAGTTGCAAGGGATTTTTCCTGGCGGGGATTGTGGCGCGGCAACAAAACCTATATAGAGAAGATTGTGGAAATAGACACAAGGCCGCCTGATGTGGATATTCTGACCAGATTTCACAACGTTAGCCAGGGCGGATCGGGCCTTGTCATATACAAGTTATCGGAATCGTGCTCCAAAAGCGGTGTCTATGTGGGGGAAAATTTTTTTCCGGGACATTCGGGAAATTTTAAGGATTCGAAAATCTTAATGGCCTTTTTTGCACTTAGTTTTAAGCAGGGGACTGGAACCGAGATCTTTGTAAAAGCAACCGATTTTGCGGGCAACAGCGCAAGGACGGGCCTTCCCCATCATCTTAAAAAGAAAGTTTTCAAAAATGATTTGATTGAAATTTCAGACAGGTTTCTTAACATGAAAATGCCGGAATTTGATGTTGAAATTTCGCAGGGTCCCAAAGCATCACTGATCGACAAGTTTCTTAAAGTTAACCGTGAATTTCGTCAGGACGGCTATATGGAAATAGTCGAACTTGCGGAGAAGACCGAAAAAGACTTATACTGGGATGGTGCATTCCTGAGGCTTTCGAAGTCAGAAAGAAGTGCTGGTTTTGCTGACCATCGGAAATATAATTATAAAGGACGAGTAATCGACCGACAGGTCCACCTGGGAGTCGATTTGGCTTCTGTTGTACAATCACCGGTTCCAGCATCAAACAAAGGAAAGATCGTTTTTGCGGGAGGCTTGGGTATTTACGGAAAAACAGTGATAATTGACCATGGCTTCGGGCTGTTCAGCACCTATTCCCATTTAAGCCGTTTTGTTGTCAAAGAAGGACAAATGGTTTCTAAAGGTGATATTATTGGTCGCACCGGAAGCACAGGCCTGGCAGGCGGAGATCATCTCCATTTTGGCATGTTTGTCCATAATACCTTTGTAAACCCTGTTGAATGGTGGGATGCGGCCTGGATAAATAACAATATCTCGGACAAGATTGACGTAATAAAGTCTATTAACCCCTAACGTTGCATAAACAACACGGCGAAGCCACCAATTTTATTTTGATGGATACGTAACATAGGTGATGGACGATGAAAAAATATAAGATCAACAAGACTTATCAGGAGATCAATGAAAGGATCAGATCCGGGGAAGTGGTTGTGGTTACCGCCGAGGAGATCATTGATATTGTTAAAGAGGAAGGGCCGGTTGAAGCTGCAAGGCATGTTGACGTTGTTACCACCGGAACTTTTGCCCCCATGTGTTCATCAGGTGCATTTATAAATTTCGGGCACACTGTTCCGAGGATGAAGGCCGCCAAAGTCTGGCTGAACAATGTGCCTGCATATGCAGGCTTGGCTGCGGTGGATTGCTATATAGGGGTTACAGAGCCTTGTGAGGATGATCCGTTGAACAAGGTCTATCCAGGGGAATTTAACTATGGCGGCGGTCATGTTATGCAGGACCTGCTTGCAGGAAAGAATGTCCATTTAAAGGCCGAAGGTTACGGAACAGACTGCTATCCGAACCGGATGATCGAAAAGGAGATTTCTCTGCGCAAACTTCCCCAAGCCACACTATGTAGTCCGAGAAACGGGTATCAAAATTATAACTGCGCCGTAAACCTGACCAATAAAATAGTTTATACGTACATGGGCGCCTTGAAACCCAAGGCGTCCAATGTAAATTACTGCTCGGCCGGACAACTAAGCCCGCTTTTTAATGATCCTTATTACAAGACAATCGGCCTTGGGACCCGGATTTTCTTAGGGGGGGCAGAGGGATATGTTACCTGGTACGGCACCCAGCACAATCCTTCGGTAAAAAGAACAAAAATGGGTGTTCCCATTACACCTGCCGGGACACTCTGGGTCATGGGAGATCTCAAAAAGATGAGTCAAAAGTGGTTGGTGGGCGTGAGTCTCCTTGGCTATGGATGTTCACTTTCCGTCGGTCTGGGTATTCCCATTCCCATATTGAATGAAGAGATTGTTCAGTACACGGCAGTATCAGATGAAGAGTTGTTTACACAGATTGTGGATTATGGACATGATTATGCTAACGGTATTTCAAAAAGCTACGGCCAGGTCAGTTACGCGGAGCTGAAGAGCGGTCATATCAATTTCAAGGGAGAGGATGTATCGACCGTGCCGCTATCCAGCGTGGTAAGGGCTCGTGAGATTGCCGAACTATTGAAAAAATGGATTTTAAAGGGTAAGTTCATTATCGGAGAGCCGCAGTTTACGTTACCGAGGTAAATGATGGGCTATAAAATTTAATCATATCTGAAGCTCGTTTGAAATCGATTTGCTTCAAAGAAATAAACTGTTACTATGTCTGAAACCATCCGAACTTTCATAGCTGTGGAGCTCCCGGAAAAAATTATCTCCTCGATCAGCAAAGTTCAGGAAAACATAAGGTCTTATGGGTTTAAAATTAGATGGGTCAGGCCGGAAAGCATCCATCTTACTCTCAAATTTTTAGGCAGCGTAAAGAAGGCTGATATAGAAAAAGTTGGTGAGGCAATATTTGAATCAGTGAAAGAATATTCGCCTATAACACTCAGAGCAAAAGGGATAGGCACCTTTCCGGGTATCAAACGCCCCCGTGTCATATGGGTTGGCATTTCAGGCCAACTCGACCTGCTGGTTGGATTGCATAAGATACTTGATGAAAAATTAGAGGCAATCGGTTTCCCCAAGGAGAACAGATCATTTAGAGGTCATCTTACGCTGGGTCGGGTTAAGGCTAAGATCGATCCAATAAAATTTGGTGATGTACTTGATGAATTGGCAGGGTTTGAATCGGAATCATTTGTTGCCGACAGGATCATTTTGTTCAAAAGCGAGCTGAAACCCACAGGAGCTGTCTATACAAAACTGGTGGAAGCATCTTTGACGGTTTCGTAAAAAGTCCAACTTCTGCGTTGTGCTGCATTTCGTAATCATTCAACGTACGATAAG
>JAZFVY010000412.1:0-3556 GCA_036447975.1 Desulfobacterales bacterium | reverse complement strand
GGTTCAAGGATTCAAGGGTTCAAGGATTCAAGGGTTCAAGGATTCAAGGGTTCAAGGATTCCAGGATTCAAGTGATTCGCCATAGAACAGGCGGATTAAAATGCTATAGAATTACAAAGAGTTGAATGTTTGGCAAAAGTCTTATCAACTATGTCTGGAGATTTATAAAGCAACGAAAACATTTCCCAAAAATGAAAGGCTTTGGCTTGACCTCCCAAATGATAAGGGCGGCCCTGTCTATCCCGAGCAATACTACAGAAGGGTATGGGAGAAAAACAACCCTGGAATATTTAAGATCATTGAGAGAGTGAGGGCAAAGGCAGGTTGTTGGAAAAAAATCTCTCCGGCATTTTATACCGAGCTAACAAAATAGTTGCTCACTGCGAAAAAGAGTGTGATAATACAGTGGTTGAATCTTGCACAAACAATCTTGAAATACTTTCATCTGATTCAATGACTGTGTCTTTTTACTTAATTGGTATTTTCGGAATACTTCCATTATTACTTCAAGATTGTCTGCCCTCCGGGAGCACCGATTTCACCGCATCTGCTGCGTTGCAGAGCATTTTCGGTAGTACACTATAGCTTCATGCCCTGCGCCTTGCATCTGTGGCAAACTCAACGCTTGCAAAATTCAGGTAATACAAAGCTGGATTTGATAATGGATGTAAAACCGATTGACATTCTGCTTGTTGAGGACAATGAGGATCATGTGGAGTTGACTATTATAGCCCTCCAGAACAAAAGCCTGATCAATACTGTTATTGTTGTACGGGACGGTCAGGAGGCCCTTGATTATCTCTATAATAAAGGAGGGTACCAGGACAAAGAGAGATACTCACGACCGGATTTTGTTCTTTTGGATATCAACCTGCCGAAGATCGATGGGATTGAAGTTCTTAAAATACTGAAAAATGACTCTGACCTGAAACAGATGCCGGTAATAATGCTTTCGACCTCAGAAAGCCCTAAGGACATAAAAAATGCATACATGAACGGGGCCAACAGCTACATATCAAAACCGGTCAACTTCAAGGAGTTCAAAGAGAAGATGCATGAGCTACAGTTTTATTGGATTGTGACTAACAGACTTATCCATGACAATTCATAATGCCTAATTTGAACAAGCAAATAGAAGAGTTTAATTATGACTGCCAAAAAAAGAATATTGATTGTAGAGGATAATCCTGACCACGCTGAGCTGGCTGTCGCAGCGCTTAAGAAGAGTGCAGACGTTTTCGAAACTGATGTTGCGGCAACCGGAGATGAATGCCTCAATTTGTTGAAGAAGCAGGATCATGATATCATTCTTTTGGATTATTCCCTGGGTACAAGTGACGGGATGAGCGTTTTGAAGGAGATAAGGGGTAATTATGGAGATATTCCGGTCATCATAGTCACCGGTATGGGGAATGAAAAGATAGCTGTTGAGTCCATGAAACTCGGAGCCTACGACTATATAATCAAGACCTCCGGATACCAGGATATCTTGCCTGTAGCGGTAAAGAAAGCCATTAAAAACCATGAAAACATCACCAAACGCAGGAAGGCCGAGGAGCAATTGCAGCGGCAAAATGAATTTTTGAACATTGTCATGGAGTCTCTGACCCATCCCTTCTATGTTATAGATGCCGATGATTACACGATTAAAATGGCGAATAAAGCCGCCGGTATGGGCAGTCTGTCCGGGAATCCAACCTGCTATGAGCTTGCTCATAATAGGTCTAAACCGTGCGAAGGAGATAGTATTCGTTGTCCGCTAAGCGAGGTTAAGAACACCAAAAGTCCTGTAACTGTAGAGCATATCCATTACGACAAAAATGGAAATTCCAGAAATATTGAAGTTCACAGCTACCCCATTTTTGACAGCAGCGAAAATGTTGTCCAGGTCATTGAATATTGCCTGGACATCACCGAGCGCAAGAAGGCCGAAGAAGAGCTAAAGAAGCACCGTGACAACCTCGAGGAATTGGTGGAGGAGCGCTCCTTTGAACTGAAAAAAAACGCGGAAGAGTTGGCGAAACACCGTAGTCGTTTGGAGGCCATATTCGGAAGTGTAAGGGATTCCATTATCACCGTTGATACTGATTTGAAGGTGATTGCCGCAAACAAGACCACGAAAAATATTTGTGGTTTAGCCTCCAAAAAAATCATTGGCAAGGTATTTACGGATTGCCTAAGCCTATGTAATCGATCATGCCATAAGGTCTTGACCAAGACCTTGAAAGGCAAAACTACAATTAAGGAATATCAGATTGAATGCAGACATCAAGAGCGGCCTAAACAGATTGTTATGGCCACAACCTCTCCCCTTCTGGATAAAGACGGAGCATTCATAGGAGCGGTTTTAGTAATAAGGGACATCACCAGACTCAGTGATCTTGAGCGGGAATTGAGAGAACGGCATAAATTCAAGAACCTTGTCGGCAAAAGCAGGAAGATGCAGGATGTCTATAATCTTATAGAGGATCTGATCGATATAGACACCACCGTTTTGGTCACGGGGGAGAGCGGTACGGGTAAGGAGCTGGTAGCAAAGGCCCTGCACTACAGTGGTAGCCGTGCGTTCAAACCCATGGTCACGGTGAACTGTTCTGCCTTGGCTGAAAATCTGCTTGAAAGCGAGCTTTTCGGTCATGTGAAAGGGGCCTTTACCGGTGCCATAGAAAACAAGCTGGGCCGTTTCCAGGCTGCCCATGAGGGTACCATCCTGCTGGATGAGATTGGGGATATTTCTCCCAGGATACAATTGAAGCTTTTGAGGGTCCTTCAGGAAAAGGAATTTGAGAGGGTGGGAGATTCTACTACCTTAAAGGTGGATGTACGGGTTATTGCCTGTACCAACACTAACCTGAAAGAAAAGGTAAGGCTGGGAGAATTTCGGGAGGACCTCTATTACCGCCTCAAGGTTGTGGAACTTGAGATACCCCCTCTACGGGAAAGGCTTGATGATATCCCCCTGCTTGTTGATCATTTCTGCAATCTGTTTAACAAAAATTTCAAAAAGAGCATCAACGGTCTATCCGATGATGCCCTTAAGATGTTCCTGAACTATCCTTGGCAAGGGAACATCAGAGAGCTTGAGCACGCTATTGAACGTGCATTCGTTCTCTGCCGAGGAAGTGTGATAACGCCCGATTATATACCTTCGGAAATCATAGAATATTCCAAAACCGAAAAGCCTGTCCTTGAGAAATTGCCTGACATGGGTCCGGAAGACATACTAAAGGCCTTAAAAAATACAGACTGGAACGTAGCCAAAGCCTCACGTCAGTTAGGTGTTAGCCGGCCTACCTTGTACAAAAATATTCGCCAATATAACCTTACCCGGAAAAGCCGGTACCCGAAGACTTAGTGCAGCATATCGGCCATTCTAGGGGGAAATTTTACCATTTGTTTCATTAACCTGTTCTATTAATTCAAAATATTGAGACCTTTGAAAAATGCTCAATTTTGTTCAAGTTCAAGGAAGGCGAAAATTTTAACCACAGGAATACATTTAGTATTTTGAGGATTAAAATTTGAGCCTGACACAGAAATTGGGCAAAAGGGGGCG
>JAZFVY010000411.1:0-3915 GCA_036447975.1 Desulfobacterales bacterium | reverse complement strand
CTGGACAAGTCTTTGTCGGAAAATGAAGAAATAATAAAGCAAACCCTTTTCGGTTTGCCAAACATACCCCATTCATCGGTTCCAATAGGAACGGACAGTTCTGAAAACACTGTTGAAAAACAGGTCGGCAATCTACCGAAATTTGATTTCGAGCCGCTTTCTCACTGGACATTAGGGGAGAACATTGGGATTTTCGATTTTGAGAAGGCCTCCAAAATTACAGGCGCTCGCTTTCCGCTATATTTTGGGGCGGGCGCAAGGTTGGAAAGGGCTCTCATAAACTTTATGCTAGACATTCATACTACAAAACACGGTTACAAAGAAATACTGCCTCCATTTATTGTGAACCGCGACAGCATGACAAATACCGGTCAACTACCAAAATTCGAAGAAGACCTTTTCAAGCTGGAAGGGTGGGATTATTTCATGATTCCCACTGCCGAAGTTCCTGTTACCAACATCCATAAGGATGAAATTATAGATGAAGCAATGCTGCCGATCCTCTATACGGCCTATACCCCTTGTTTTCGTTCGGAAGCAGGCTCTTATGGTAAGGATACGAGGGGATTGATCAGGCAGCACCAATTCAATAAGGTAGAGCTGGTCAAATTCACTAAGCCGGAGAACTCTTATGATGAACTCGAAAAACTTTTAAACGATGCCGAAGCAATATTAAAAAGTCTTGAACTCCCTTATCAGGTTGTCGATCTTTGCACTGGAGACCTGGGCTTTTCCTCAGCAAAAACTTATGATATTGAAGTCTGGATGCCCTCGCAAGGTATTTACAGAGAAATCTCATCGTGTAGTAATTTTGAGAGCTTTCAGGCCATGCGCGCAAATATAAGGTTCAAGGGAAAAGGAAAAAAGGGGACAGAACTCGTCCATACTCTCAACGGTTCCGGACTGGCTGTTGGACGCACGGTTGCCGCCATACTTGAAAATTTCCAGCAGGCTGACAGGTCTGTGCTTATTCCCAAAGCCCTGGGGTCATATATGGGGGGGATAAAAAGGTTAGCGCCATGAAAACCGAGAATTTCCCGAAAGAGATTAGGCCCTTTATTATACCGGAACACGAAGGCGAGTTAATTTATCGCTGTCTGGGCTGTGGCCTGCAATACGGTATTGATGAATTGCTCTATACCTGCCCGGATTGCGGACAGGTGCTTCTGATTTACGACCTGAATTCCGAACGCTTGAAGAAGATCCCGGGAGAGATGTGGCGCCGGATTTTCGATTACCGCAAGATGCTCACCATTCCAGCGCTAAAGGGCATATATCTTTATCACGAATTCATCGGGCCGGTGATACCGCTCGACGCCGTGATCTATCTGGGTGAGGGGCATACGCCTGTTGTTGAAGCAAATGATTTCTTACAGGAAAAAGCAGGCGTTAGGTTCTACTTTAAAAACGACGGCCAGAACCCAAGCGCTTCCTTTAAGGACCGGGGGATGGCAAGTGCCTTGAGCTATATAAACTTTCTGGTCAAAAAAGAACATGTTTCCAATGTGCTGGCTATATGTGCTTCTACCGGAGACACATCTGCCGCTGCTGCTCTGTATGCATCCTTTCTTCAACCTCATGTCAAATCCGCTGTGCTTCTCCCCTACAAGAAGGTGACTCCCCAGCAGCTTTCCCAGCCTCTGGGAAGCGGGGCTGCTGTGTTTGAAATTCCCGGTGTATTTGACGATTGCATGAAAGTTGTTGAAGCCCTGTCAGAAAATTACAATGTTGCACTGCTAAACTCCAAAAATGCCTGGCGGATACTGGGACAGGAGTCATACTCATATGAAATTGCACAGGCCTTTGAGTATGACATGGAAGATAAAGTGATTGTTGTGCCAATCGGTAACGCTGGTAATATTACAGCTGTAATAAGCGGATTTTTGAAGTTTTTTGAGGCCGGAATAATAAATTCACTACCGAAAATATTGGGTGTACAGTCAAAACATGCCAATCCGGTTTATCGCTATTACCTGGAACCTGATGCCGCGAAACGAAAATTTGTTCCGATAACTGTTAAGCCCAGCGTGGCCCAGGCAGCTATGATCGGCAACCCTGTTTCCATGCCCAGGGTAATTCATTTGGTAGACCTTTATAACAGCAAGTCTGGAATGCAGAATGTCTTTTTTGTCGAGGTTGCCGAACAGGCCATAATGGACTGGGAGCTTTTGGCTAACCAGAATGGACACATTGCCTGCACGCACGGCGGCGAATCTCTTGCCGGTCTTGTCGCTGCCCGCAGCCAGGGAATTATTGGACGAAAGGATGTTGCAGTAATCGATTCAACTGCGCATGCACTCAAGTTCTCGGGTTTTCAGGAAATGTATTTTGAAAAAAACTTCCCGGCAGAATTCGATATTGTTCCTGATCCGGATCTTATTAATGCCCCTGTCTATGTCCATCCAGAGGATCTCGCAAAGGTTCCGGCTCCCGGGAAACCATTAAAAAGCGCGGATTTCGAGCGGTTTGTCAAACGTGTATCCGAAGAGATCGCAAAAAATTTGAATCTTAAAAAAATAAATGTGCTAAGATCGCAATGATAGGATGACCGTGGGGATATCATTAATAAAGCTTTTCGAGGTAAAACAGATGAAAAAACGTCGTCTTGGTTGGGCAGCATTTGTGTTTTTTATAATTTTTGTTGTTTCGTGTACGGCAAATCTGGAAGTACGAAAAAAACAGGAAGTGGCAACAAGAAATCTTGGAGAAGCATTTTTGAGAAAAGGGGATTACACCTCTGCATTAAGGGAGTTTCTTAAAGCAGAAACACTTTATCCTGATGATCCCTATCTTCAAAACGACCTCGGCTTGACTTACAAAGGCAAGGAAAAGTTGGACCTCGCAGTCAAACACTTCAAAAAGGCCATTAAGATTAAACCCGATTATGCTCCTGCCATGAATAATTTGGGAACCGCTTATCTTAACAAAAAGGAATGGGATACTGCCATAGCATATTTCAAGGAGGTTGCCGACAATCTCATTTATACCACACCGCACTTTCCACTTTCAAATTTGGGATGGGCATATTACAACAAAAAAGAGTATGCACTTGCTGAAAAATTCTATCTTGATGCACTTAAGATAGAACCGAAGTTTATCAATGCCCTGCTGGGTCTTGGCCAAACGTATATTGCCCTGGGAAGGATTCCAGAGGCTGTGGCAACTCTTGAAAAAGCAGTTAATATTTATCCGCGTTTTGCACAATTATATTTGGAACTGGCCAAAGCCTACACCTTATCACGTGACTATAAAAAAGCACTTGCTGCTTATAACAAAATCGCTGAGCTTGTTCCGGGCAGCCCCATTGCGCAGGAAGCGGAAAGAAAGGCTCAAGGGATAAGGAATTTGCGGTAAAGTTTGTTCTTCTCAATGGGGGGAAGCGATTTTATAAATGCCTAAAAAAAGTCCTCTTTAGATAAAGAGGACTTTTTTTTGTTCAAAGCAGTTAAGTTCTTTTAAATGGAAACCCTCACATCAACTTGTCTCACCGGCGCGCTGTTCAAGCGTAACGATCCTGGGCGTAATAAATATCAGCAACTCTTCTAAGTCGTCTGTTTTGGCTTTTTCTTTAAAGAGCCAGCCAATTACCGGAATTCTTCTTAATCCCGGGACGCCGGATTCACCGGTATCTTTTCTTGTTTTTCTGATGCCGGCGATAATAATTGTATCACCGTCATCTACCAGAAGTTTGGTTGTGGCTTCCTTGGTGGTAAATGATACCTCATCGTTGATGACAGCACCGATTTCATTGTTTTGTACGGTAATTTTCATTGCAATGCGATTGTCAGGGGTCACGTGGGGTGTGACATCCAGCTGAAGGGCGATGTCTTTGAACTCTGTTACTGTATTCCCGTCGGCATCCAGCTTATTATACGGATAGGCTAAACCCTGTTTGATCGATGCCGCTGTGTTGTC
>JAZFVY010000410.1:0-3514 GCA_036447975.1 Desulfobacterales bacterium | reverse complement strand
ACTCACTTGAAGATTATTCACTTGACTTGACTTAATTGGCTACAATTAATCGGGAAATGATCCATATATTTTTATTACTTTGTGTTTTTTTGTCTTATTGTCTTAATAATTATGCGAAATTATGATCCTTTCAGATATATTATCCTGTAGCAATTGGGACAAAACTTCAACGTTTCGTAACTATGAAGTTCATTGTACAGCTGTGGAGGAAGATTTACATTACATCCATGACATACTGCATTCTTTACCGGTACTACTGCAAGCCCTCCTTGGTTCTGCTCCTTTACTAAAAAGTATTTTTTCAGCAATTCGGGCTCGACCATACTGGAAACTCCCTTCCGCTCAGCTTCAAGCTCGGTAAGTTTTTTTTTGCCCTGCTCTGCTTCCTGATTAATGCTCAATTTATCATTCTTGATACTGTCAGCAAGCTGTAAATATTCATCCTTTTTTGTTGTTATGATCTTTTCTTTCTCATCCATTCGATCCAGACATCCTATCATCTCATCTTCAATTTTGGAATTTTTGGCCATTATGTCTTCAATTTCCTTTAATATCGACTGATATTCCCTATTTGTCTTAACAGATCTTAGCTTTTCCTGACTCTTTTTTTCAAGTTCAAGATTCATCTGGGCATCAGATTCATAGTCCCGATATCTTTTTTTTAACTCATTGATGATAGACTCCTGATCTTCTAAGGTTCTTTCAAACCCCTTTAGACCGTCATCGAGAGTTTCAAGCCTTTTGGATACGTCACTCAGTTTCAATTTAATGCTGTCGGATTCTGTCTCGATCTTTTGCAGTTCTACCAGTATATTAATTTGATCCTTCATATTATTCAGCATATCCTTTATACCAGTATTGACGATCTCGTAAAAAGTCAAAATTGCGATGGCAAAGTAAAAAGCTCCAAATTCAAGGCGCACGAATTTCGTGTTATGAGGCGTACTAAGCGTACGCCGCAATGACAACGAAATGAAGCGCAACGCAGAAGTTGGACTTTTTACGAAGCCATCAGTATTTGTTTTCGGGATTCACGACGTACAAATTAAAAATCCTGTATCTTTTGATTATAATACCATAAACGGATCATTTTCAAGTCCGTATGCCTCGATTTTTACATCAATTTCGGTTTCAGAAAGAACCTTTTTGAGCCGGTCCGCAAGCACTTCGACTATCAAATGCTCTGATGCAAAGTGTCCGATATCGATAAGGCCCAGGTTTGCTTCTTCTACAGCTCTGGCATCGTGATACCGCAAATCTCCGCTGATATAAACCTGGGCTCCGGATGAATAAAAGTCGTTCATCAAGCTGGAACCGCTCCCGGAACATACTGCTGCTTTTTTTACATGTAATTCCGGTTTTCCTGCGACTTTTACGTAATTAAGTCCCAGTTTTTCCTTAATCGACAGCGCAAAAGATACAAGGTCTGTGCTTTCATCAAGATCTCCAACCCGCCCAATACCCTGTATGTTTTCAGCCGCCAGCAGCGGGTAGACATCGTATGCCATGGTCTCATAGGGATGGCTTTTCCTCACATGCTCAATAACGCCTTTAAGATCATTTTTTTGTACAACTGATTCAATCCTGATCTCGTCGGCATGTGAAATTTCACCGATTTTACCGGTAACCGGTTTTGCCGAAAATTCCGGTCTGTAAGTTCCTTTACCTTTGCTTCTGAAAGAACAGCAGGAATACGAACCGATTTCTCCGGCATTTGTTTCAAAAAAAGAATTCAAAACCTTCTCTTCATACTCTACAGGTACATAGACAACCATCTTGTAATTTTCAATTTCTTTGGCCTTTCCAAGTACTTTTAGATTTTCAAGTCCAATCCGGCGGGCAAGAAGATCGTTAAGACCGTCAGCTGTGTTGTCAAGATTAGTATGGGCTGAAAATATTGCCGTCTTGTGCCTAACCGCCATTTCGATTATGGAACCCACAGGTGTGTTGAAATTGATAGATTTTAAGGGGCGAAATATCAGAGGGTGATGTGTAATTAAAAGGTCAACGTCATTTTGGCAGGCATCCATAACAACATCGCGGGCAGGGTCCAAAGCAACCCATATGGTTCGGACAGTCCAGTCCTTTTGACCAACCTGCAGACCCACATTGTCCCATTCTTCTGCAAGCCATATTGGGGCAATTGTTTCCATTGCATTGATAATATCAGCGATTGTTGCAACCATAAAATCACTCCATGATTTTATCCAACCTTTGGCAACGCAGGAGATATGGCATGATCGGCTTTCCCTAAGGGTAAATTCTTCATGAGAAATGCGGGCTAATCAGATGCATCAACACCATTATAAAAATTAAAATCGGGCATTTCCTGCTTAAAAAACTCTCTCATTTTCTTTATAATATTCTTTTCAACCTGGCGTACACGCTCCCTTGATATCCCGTAACGGTCACCAATTTCCTGCAAAGTTGCAGGTGTATCTGAAAAAATGCGTTGTTCAAATATTTCAAGCTCTCTTGAAGTCATTGTTTTTTTGAACTCGGCAATCTTATTATGAAGAAGTGCCTCAATCTCCTTCTTTGCCACCTGATTTTCTACGGATTCGACTTCATCACTTAACAATTCGACCCTTTCCGTGTCGGAATCATCCTTTAGCGGTGCATCCAAAGAAACATCCCACCCATCAAGCCGCTGGTCCATATCCACGATTTCGCGTTCAGATACGCCCAGTCTTTCCGAAAGAAGTTTTGGTTTTGGGTCAAAACCCTGATCAATCAGTTTCTGCTTCTCCTTTTTAAGCTTGAAAAAGAGTTTTCGCTGCCCCTGGGTTGTTCCGATTTTCACGAGACGCCAATTATCCATAATGAACTTGAGAATATATGCCTTTATCCAGAATGAGGCATAATATGAGAACTTGACATTCTTGTATGGATCAAACTTTTTAACCGCCTGCATCAGTCCTATATTTCCTTCCTGAATCAGGTCCAGAAGATTCTGCATCCAGACTCTCTGGAATTCCAGTGCGATCTTCACCACAAGCCTAAGGTTGGCAGTTATAAGAACGTATGCAGCCTCACTGTCTCCATGCTCCTGAACTCTTTTCCCAAGCTCAATTTCCTGCTCTCTGGTAATAAGTTTATATTTGCTTATTTCCGACAGGTAGCGCTGAAGCGGATCGAATTTAACAAGGGCGGTATCAGAAGAATGAGATTCCGTCTTGTTAACATCATTCCTTTTTTTTACAGCATCATCTTTATCAGTTTTTGTTTTGTGCTGTTTTTGTTTTTTTTTGGTTTTATTCATAGCACTGCTCAGGTATCTTGCCGCAAAGGCACCAAGACACCAAGATTTTTGATTATTATTGCTCTACCTCTGAGAGTGTAAAGTTGCAACATTCCAAACACATAAATCCGTCCATACATTTTCGTGGACATACAACAGAACATATGGTAACTTGAACCAGCATAAACAATCTTGAATAAGTTTAAATCATCCCCGGCAAACTCGACGCTCGCAGGATTTAGGTGTTATCTATTGCTTTATTTTTTGTGCGCC
>JAZFVY010000409.1:0-8546 GCA_036447975.1 Desulfobacterales bacterium | reverse complement strand
TCAGACTACACCAGCCTTGCAAAGGAATTGCTGGCAAAAACGTAGGAATTCGGGTTAGCCCGGATTCCTCACGAGTCTTTGTTTTTCCCTGTTACAGTATGTAATTTCGAACATGAGATAGATATGGCTAAAAATTATTGATATCGCTTAATTTTACCCTCCTGTTTGATGTTATTCATGAGCAATTCGGATTAGCTTTGCTGCAGCTTGTCCAGATTATCTCTTGCAAAGTCTATTGCAGGATCCATGGCCAAAGCCATCTCATAATATTTAATGGATTTTTCTTTTTTCCCCATATCTCGATAATTTGAGGCAATGTTTGCATAGTCAATGGCTGAACCCGGGTCGAGCTGGAGAACCTTTTTGAAACACGCTATGGCCTTTTCATGCTCTTTGAGTTTGAAATGGCTGAATCCCATTAAGTTATAAATGTCTGTTCTTTTTTTGTCATACCTTTCCGCGTCTCTTAATACGGCAAGCGCCCTGCGATATTCCCCCATTTCTTTGAAACAGACGCCCATGTATGAATAGATACTGGGGATGTCCTGTTCTGTCGGGTTAAGTTCCAGGGACTTGGTGAAATACATGAGTGCTGTTTTCGGATCATTCAAGGCCAGGTGGCATGAGCCGAGATAAAATTTCATGTAATATTTACCAGGGAGCATTTTTTCGATCTTATCGAGCTCATTAATTGCTGCTTCCGGATTTTTGTTTTCAGCTATAATTTTGGTCGAGAACATCCCAACACTGGTTCCCAGAGCCCGCTCCCTGAAATGGGCCCCTGGTATGATAGTATAGAAGGCCGGGATTTCAAGTAAAGGATGCATTGTGTTGACAACAATTACTTCCATATTTTTTTCTGCCAGAGCAGATATGCAGTTTTGGATTTCAACTTTAATATTATCGCTGGAAAGATCAGGAAGGGATGTGATGTCGACCTCTTTTCCCCGCTTGGTGACATAATCGGCATCTTCGTTTTTTGTAAATTTTGGAAGCCCGCTGGCCACATAGTTGGAAGAGGTATTAAAATCACCTGCAAGCTGGGCAACTTCTGTAAGAGCCCTGCTTAAAGCCTTTTGGGGATCCGGTGTTGTTCCGGCTGTCCAGACGATTTCGCTTTTTTCAGGGAAATTGGCAGGGTCATAGGCCAGAACACCTACGGAAGGTATACTCATGTCGAGAGAAAAATCTGAAAGATGGAGTTTAATCCCGGCGTTTCTGTACTTTTGTATCATTTCCACTACCATCGGATCTGTCGCTGAATCCGCATTAATTGTCGGTACTCTCAGTTTGTTTTGGCTAATGACGGAAGATACGTGCCTTTCCACAATTTCGCAGATGCCTTGAATTAGGGCTTCCTCAACGCAGTTGCCGGCAGACGGGCCGTTGAATTCATTTATTGTGAAGAACCAGTTAAAAGGAATTAAGACCTCTTGGTCGCGGGTCAGATTAAACGCCTTGGTCCATTTTAAGGGCAGGTTTTCAAATATCTTTTTAGAAATTTCCAGATCTTCGGAATCATCGTGGACAGATTGGGCGATCATCTCAAAAGGAATGGTACTGTCTTTTATGTTGCTGTATTTTTCAACAAGAAAGTTTTCGGGATTTTTGCAGAAACTGAAAAAGCTAAATCTTTCGGCCAGTTCCATTACTGCGCTGGCTTCAGCCTGCTGGGGAGTGGCCCCTTTCCCCATCTGTTTTTTTGTTCCAATAACTTTCATTGCATCATTGCCGCAACTACTGAAATAGATCGGAATATCCAACCTTCCATTATCAATCCTTATTGTCTCTTCAAGGATATCCAGATCCACTTTTATTAGTTTTTCCTTGAAGCGTTTGACTGTTTCCTCGGGTGGCATTATCTTATCTTGATCGAGAGTAAAGCGTTTATAAGCATCTTTTAACATAATCTTTTGCGTCATAAATTTCCTCCAGTCTTAAAAAAACCATAATTAGCTGATAATATTATTTCTTATACGATCAGAGCTATTCGTGGCAAGTCGATATTTTTTTTATAATATGCTAAATAATAAGATTTTGTCAATCGATAGTATTTTATTAATTGACCGTTTCATTACTATTTGATATTAAGAAATGATTGACTATTGGGGATGTAGCTCAGATGGGAGAGCGCGGCGTTCGCAACGCCGAGGTCGCCGGTTCGATTCCGGTCATCTCCACCAAATTCTCTAATGCTCGTTAATACCATACTTTTACTCGGTTCCCCAAGAACCTGTTCTAACCCGAATTCTCCTTTTGCAAATATACTGATTAAACCTTAATCATTTCACCAATAACATGCACAAACTGTTTTTGAAAAAATAGCAAATTTCTTGACATTATAATTCTTTGAGGCAAATAACTTAAGCTTGCCTTTTGTATGAAATTGTATTAATAATCAAAATAGTTCAACATACAATTTCAGGCTAATAATTCAAAGAGTTAACAGACATGGATGTATAGTAAAACAAGTGAGGATCAATTTATGGAACGTGTAGCTGAAGTTGAACGCGAGACAAAAGAAACTGGAATCCGTATCAAGCTAAATTTGAATGGTGGTGGCAAGCATGAAATATCCACTGCCATTCCTTTTTTTGATCATATGCTTACACTTTTTGCTGTTCACGGTTTTTTTGATCTATCCATTGATGCCAGGGGGGATATTGATGTCGATTTCCATCACACAGTTGAAGATGTCGGACTTGTCTTGGGGGATGCTTTTGAAAAGGCTCTTGGTTCCAGAAAGGGTATAAAAAGATTCGGCAATGCTATTACGCCAATGGATGATGCTTTAACCTCCGTTGCCGTTGATTTGTCAAAACGTCCTTTTTTGGTCTTCAATATTCCTTCTGGTGCTAAAACTGCGGGGGACACTTTTATGTCTCTTGCTAAGGAATTTTTCAGGGCATTTGCAAACCGGGGCGGCATGAATCTTCATGTCAATGTGTTTTACGGTGAAAATGAACATCATATTATTGAATCTATTTTCAAGGCTTCAGGCAGGGCTCTGGACCTGGCTACTTCTTTTGACGAGCGGATAAAGGATATTCGATCTTCCAAAGGTGTTTTGTAATCCCTCAATCGAGCAAAAGTCAAGCTTTCCGCCCAAAAGGACGGGGCTCCAGGGGAGCAGACCGGTGGATGATGCCCTAGGTCCAATCCACACTCTAAATTTTAACTGTTTCTGACACTCCGTTTTTGATGCTTCAATGTTCAAAAAGACCATAAACTATAGATTGGTTTTGAAACCACTTGTATAAATATGATTATCATACCCGCAGTTGATATAAAAAATGGGAAATGTGTGCGCCTTTTTCAGGGTCGTATGGATGAAGAAACGGTTTTTTCCGATGATCCTGCTGCAATGGCAAAGAGATGGGAGGACGAGGGCGCGGAAATTATTCATGTGGTTGATCTTGATGGTGCAGTCGAAAAAAGTCCGCGGAACCTCACTTCCATCAGGAAAATCATTGAAAGTGTTAATGCGCATGTCCAGGTAGGTGGTGGAATCAGGAATGAAAAAACGGTCAGGATGTTCCTTGATCTTGGCATCAAAAGAGTCATTATCGGTACAGTAGCAATTCAGAAACCGAAGCTAGTTAAGGATATCTGTAAAGCATTTCCAGACCAGATAGTTGTCGGCATTGATTCGCGTAAAGGTTTGGTAGCAATTGAGGGGTGGACCAAAACAACTCAAATTAAATCTATTGATCTTGCGAAACAATTTGAAGACTGCGGCGTTGCCGCGATTAATTTCACCGACATCCACAGGGATGGAATGCAGACAGGACCAAACATTGATGAGACCCGGCGTCTGGCTGAGGCTGTTTCCATACCGGTGATTGCTTCCGGCGGGGTTTCAACAATAGAGGATATAATAAATCTGATGCCGCTAAAAGCGGTGGGAGTTGTCGGTGTTATCACCGGAAGAGCTTTGTACAGCGGAAGTCTTGACCTTAAAGCGGCGATCGAAATTTCCAAAACGCAATATTAATACCTCAAATGAGAAAAAGTCGAGGATGCCCCAAGGACCCCGATAACGGGATCTTCGTTTTACTACGACAAGGCGTCAAGAGTGAAGCCGTTCCACTTCCAGTATAAAATATATTCATACCTGAAGCACGTTTGAAATCGATTTGTTTCGAAGAACTAAACTGTAACGAAAATTATTATTCGATCTCCATTTTGTTTATGCTCAATTGAGTAAATAGTAAGATCTGTATGAGAAATTTAACAAAATGAATCAAATGAATATTTAATAATTTCCTTGACAAGATCAATTATTATAATTACTTTCTGCGTTTAAGAAAAATATGTTTATAAAAGTTTAATTTTACTGGGACTCATCTATATATTTCAATATTTCAAATATCGCTCATCGATTATGCCAACTTGAGCACGTAAAAACATGTGCAAAGCTTCATCCCGTATAAGATCCTTCCGTTGTTGCTAATCTTCCCAGTTTCATAGCGATGGAGGTTGGTCTTTTTGTCAAATTATATTCCTGAAGATAAGGTTTCAGAAATTAAGAACACGGCTGATATTGTTGATGTCGTTTCGGAAGTTGTGCATCTGAAGCGGTCAGGTAAGAACTACCTTGGCCTTTGCCCATTTCATACGGAAAAAACCCCCTCTTTTACCGTAAGCCCAGAAAAGCAGATATTTTATTGCTTCGGTTGTGCCACCGGAGGGAATGTTTTTAGCTTTATAATGAAACACGATGGAATTTCCTTTCCAGATGCAGCCGGAGTGCTTGCCAGGCGATATGGCATCGACATCCCGACGCGAGCAATGTCGCCGGAACAGAAAAGGCGAATCAGTGAAAGAGAAAACCTGCTTGCCACTAATAGAGAGGCAATGGTTTTTTTTAGACAGAAATTACTCGATGGTGTTTCAGGAAAGCGAGCAATGGCCTATCTAAAGAAGCGGGGGATGGACAAAGAGGTTCTCGACAGTTTTAACCTTGGATATGCGCCGGAAGGTTGGGATAATCTTGTAAATTTATTTTCAAAGAAGAAGATATCGCATGCACTTGTTGAAAAGTCCGGCTTGATTGTTTCAAGAAAAAATAAAAGCGGTTTTTATGATCGTTTCAGAGACCGTATAATATTCCCGATCTTTGATTTGAGCATGCAGGTGATAGGTTTCGGCGGACGCGTATTGGATGACTCCATGCCGAAGTATCTTAATTCACCGGAAACACCTGTTTACAACAAACGCCGTTCACTATACGGAATGCACAAAGCAAAAAAAAAGTGCAGGGAAAGTGGTACGGTTTACATTGTTGAGGGGTATTTTGACCTTTTATCTCTTCATCAACATGGAATAGAGAATGTTGTTGCAACGCTCGGAACATCGCTTACCACAGAGCATGTTGGGCTGCTTAAGGGATATGCCGGCAGAGTGGTACTTGTATTTGACTCAGACGATGCCGGCATAAAGGCTGCGTTTCGAAGCATCGGAATCTTTAAGAGAGAGGAAGTGGATGCCAGTATTATCGTGCTGCCGGCAGGTTATGATCCTGATTCATACCTTTTCGAATTCGGATATGAGTCCTTTGTTAATGCAGCTTCAAAAGCCCAGGAGATCATGTCTTTTCTCATAGATTCTGCCGTGAAAAAACACGGACTTTCCATTGAAGGAAAAATCCGTGTAATTTCAGAGCTCAAAGGACCTCTGACATCAATCAATGATAACATGAAAAGATCCTTATACATAAAGGAACTTGCCGAGCGTGTAAGTATTGATGAAGTCGCTGTTCTGGAAAAAATCAGAGAAATGTCAGCTCAAAAAAATAAGGGCGCCAAAGGGGCAAAGTGGTCAAACGATGATGATCCTCGAGGTCCCCGAAAAACAGGTTTTCAGGATAAGGTCCAGGGAAAAGCGCTAAATGGCAAGTGGGGCAGGCTTGAGCGTCAGATCATCGCAATGATGCTTCAATTTCCGCAAATTATACCTGAAATTACCGAACGGAATATACTCGATCTTTTTGAGGATAAGGCTTTAAAATCCATCGGCCAGTTGGTTCTAAAGCACAAGGATTACTCAGAAATACGAGTGTCTGATATTATGATTGACGATAAAGAACAAGAGAACATGATGGCCTCTCTATCAATGGGAGAGGATATATGGGATTATGAGAGCTGCCGTGTGATTTTAGCCCGTTTTGAGTCGATTCGAAATAGAAGTGAAAAGAAGCTAATTGAACAAATAAAGGCAGCTGAAAAGGACAATGACCTTGAGTTGCTTGCAAAGTTGTTAGTTAAAAAACAAAAGATGGCAGTGTTAAGTGAAAAAAAGAAAATGACGCTGTTGAGATAATAAAAAACTGCAACATTTAAGCCCATTGAAAACATTGTCGTATTCAAGTAATCCGGTTTTAAACCGTGTCAAACCCGTGACCCAATTTCAAACCGGATCCCCTGAATGCTTGCGGACACGTTTTTAAAAAGGCTAAATTGATACAAAAAAACCTTATAGAGTCCTGAGGAGGCTAAACTCTATGGCAAAAAAATCCGCTACAAAACGGAAAGGAACAAAGAATATCACAAAAAATGAACTGAAGGACCTGATTTCCAAAGGAAAACAGCAGGGATTCTTAACTTATAATGAAATCCAAAATGTGCTTCCCGAAGAAATGCTTTCTTTGGGTCAGATTGATGAAACGCTCATTATGTTTGATAATCATGATATTGAAATCGTAGATGAAAATAAGAGCAAATTAGCAATTAGCATAAAAAAGGTTAAGGAGAAAAAGATTGAAATTGATAATGTTTCTGTCTCTGATTTTGGTACTGTTACAGACCCTGTTAAGATGTATCTACGCGAGATGGGTCTGGTGACTCTCTTAAGCCGGGAAGGAGAGGTTGTTATCGCAAAGAAGATCGAAGCCGGAGAGCAGGAAGTTTTAAGAGCACTGATAGATACGACCATAGGCGTGGAATGTATTTTAGAGCTTGGAGAAAAAATCGAAAGCAGGGTTCTGCGCCCAAAGCAGGTATTAAGGGATATCAGGGAAATTGAAGATGGGGATACATATGTTGATGAAGAGTTACAGATTGATAGTTTTTTGATTACAATAAGTTCTATTAAGGCTATCGACGAAGAAAACAAGTTGTTAAGGGAAAAACTTTTCTTATCAGATCTGGATCCCGGTGAACAGCGTCGTATTAGAAGAAGTATCACCCGACGGAATAACAAGATTTTCGAATTGCTTAAGGATTGGCGGTTTGAAATAGGAGTGGTAGATGAAATCGAAAAAATTATCAGGGGCCATATTGAATGGTTCGATTCCGCGAACAAAATGATTATGATATGCGCTGATACAGTTGATGCATCACTCTCAGATCTTCGCGACAACCAAAAAACAAAGAATAAGTTTGTTAAATGGGCCGGATCTCGCTGTCACCTGTCGAAACATGAGATAGAGTTGCTCTTTGAAGAGCTTAAGAAAATCCAGAATCAGATTGCTGAAAATGAGTATGCCATTAAGGCAAAAAACCGTACATTAAAAAGAGTTATGTCAAGTGTTGACGAAGGGCGCTTGAGATCTAAACTTGCAAAAAGTGAGCTAACCAAGGCCAATTTGCGCCTGGTTGTCAGTATTGCCAAGAAATATACCAACAGAGGCCTGCAATTTCTCGATTTGATCCAAGAAGGAAATATAGGTCTTATGAAAGCTGTCGACAAATTTGAATATCGCCGGGGCTATAAATTCAGCACCTATGCCACATGGTGGATACGGCAGGCCATAACTAGGGCAATTGCAGATCAGGCAAGGACAATCCGAATTCCTGTCCATATGATTGAAACAATAAATAAGCTTATTCGTACATCTAGGTACCTGGTGCAGGAGCTCGGACGAGAGCCCTCACCTGAAGAGATAGCGGAAAAGATGGAAATTCCCTTGGCTAAAGTGCGCAAAGTTTTAAAGATTGCAAGAGAACCTATTTCTCTGGAGACGCCTATCGGAGAGGAAGAGGACAGTCATCTCGGTGATTTCATAGAAGACAAGAAGTTTATGCTCCCTTCGGATGCCGCTGTAAATCTGAACCTTGCCGAACAGACGAGAAAGGTCCTTGCAACATTAACTCCGCGTGAGGAAAAGGTGTTGCGCATGCGGTTTGGCATCGGTGAAAAGGCGGACCATACTCTCGAAGAGGTCGGGCAGGATTTTGCCGTAACACGTGAAAGGATCAGACAGATAGAAGCCAAGGCCCTGAGAAAACTTAGACATCCTACTAGAAGCCGGAAACTTAAAAGTTTTATCGAACAGACATGATAATTACGTAAAAAGCCTATTTCACAAAAGAATTTTTACGAAACAATCAAACCTAAGAGCTTGACAAAATTTTTTACTGAAGTTAGTTAGACTATTTCAGCATTTATTTGTGGGCCCATAGCTCAGCTGGCAGAGCCACCGGCTCATAACCGGTCGGTCCCTGGTTCGATTCCAGGTGGGCCCATCTTTCCTAACGTATAAGATACACGATCAAGATACATGAAGCAGGATGTATTGAGACCTTTGAAAAATGCTCAATTTTGTT
>JAZFVY010000408.1:0-13876 GCA_036447975.1 Desulfobacterales bacterium | reverse complement strand
GAATGTCTGACAAAAGTCATACGAACTCTGTTTAATGATATATAGAATAACAACAAAATTCCCAAATGAAGAAAGATACGGTTTAACTTCACAGATAAGAAGATCTTTTGTGTCTATTCCTTCTAATTGCAGAATGATATAGAAGAAAGACAAACGTTGATTACATTAGGATGCTTTACATTTCTTATTGTTTGGTTTGTGAACCGGAAGCCCAGATATTATTAGCCGGGGATTTAGGCTTCATTGAAAAAGGAGAATTGTGTACATTAAAAAAAGACATAGCAGAAATCGAAAGAATGTTAAAAGCGCTGATAAAGTCTTTAGACAACAAACACTTGAATCCTTGACCCCTGGAATCCTTGGATCCTCTTCTCCAACTAAATTGGAGAAGAACCTAAAATATACACAACATACAATTTAGAAGGAGGAGAAAATGAGGCAAAAATCGGGACGAGTTATTATTGGAATTATTATTGTAGCATTTTTTGCAGTGATTTTAGTGCCGGCAAACGCCAAAGCAGAGCCGGTCAAACTGAGCTATGCCAATTTTCCACCAGCACCTACCTTTCCATGTGTTCAGATGGAGAGGTGGAAAAAAGAGGTGGAGAAACGCACTAACGGAAAGGTTGTCATTGACACTTATCCCGGAGGTACTCTACTCGGGGCCAAGGGCATGATGGATGGTGTTATAGCAGGGCAGGCCGATATAGGCAACCTGAGCATGGCCTACCAGCCTGGCCGTTTTGTTCTTACCAACGCGACCAGCCTTCCTGTTGGTTTCCCTAATGCAAAAGTGGGTAGTCTTGTTTTGTGGGATCTTTTTAAAAAGTACAAGCCCGAAGCCTTTGCAAAGGTTAAGGTGCTAACCATGTTTACAACAGCACCTACAAATATCATGTCCAAAGTGCCTGTCAGAAACCTTGCTGATATCAAGGGCCTGGATCTGAGAGCTTCAGGCGGTGCTGCACGAATTTTAAAAGCATGGGGAGCCAACCCGGTCGGCATGCCCATGCCCGCTACAGTGGAAGCGCTGCAGAAGGGGGTCGTGAAAGGTTTGTTTTCATCTCTTGAAGTCATGAAGGACTTCAAATTTGCCGAAACCTGCAAGTACGTCACGAAGACCGATACCGTTATTTATCCTTTTGCCGTTGTGATGAACATGGATTCGTGGAATGCCTTGCCCAAAGATGTCCAAAAGGTCATGGATGACCTGGGCACCGAACAGGCGGAGTGGACAGGCAACTACATGGATGATCACGTGAAAGAGGCCATAAGCTGGTCAAAGAAGGAGCAAAAAGTTGAGTTTATCGAGCTTTCTAAATCAGAAAAGGCCGAATGGAACAATAAGCTGAAATCCATAACCGACAAATGGATTCAGGATGCTACAGCAAAAGGTTTTCCGGCGAAAGCTATCGTAAATGATATAATGGCTCTTACAAAGAAGCATTCAGGGAAATAATATCATTCAGCAAGTCGGAGAGAATTTAACTTATCACGAAAACACGAAATACTAAAAGCACGAAACTTTACCCCAAATTTCGTGTTTTTGTGTTTTCGTGATTATTTTTGTAAAAAGTCTATTTTGCTCTCTATTACACTCAAACAGTTTCCAATTTGACGTTCCGTTTTGCAAATGTCTCAAAAGGTTATTATGGATGTACTGGACAGAATCAGCAAATTTTTAATCCGGTTGCTTGCTTTGATCGGTGGCATTTTTCTAGTCGGCATGATCGTTTTGACCTGTGCAAATATAATATTTCGCCTTGTCTGGGTTCCGATCTTGGGCACATTTGAGCTGATGGGGTTTTTTGGAGCCATTGTGACTGCATTTGCTTTGGGCTACACCCAAATGAAGCGAAGTCATATTGCAGTGGATGTTTTGATCAATACATTTTCTAAAAAGACACGAAAAGTTGTTGATGGCATTAATCACACCATCTGCTTTTTCTTTTTTTGTGTTGCTGCGTGGCAAATCGCAATAAAAGCAACAACACTTATGGATACAGGGGAAGTCACGGAAACACTCAGAATCATCTATTATCCGTTTACTTATGGAGTGGCTTTTGGATGTGCCGTTCTTTCGCTGGTCTTACTTTTGGGTTTGATCAGGTCCTTTCTCCCACAAAAGGAGGGCAAAAGTTGAGTCTTGCACTTGTTGGTATCACAGGGATTGTTGCTCTCCTTTTGATTTTATTTTTTCTTGGTATACCTGTGGGATTTGCCATGGGCATCGTGGGATTCTGCGGTTTTTGCTATTTGGTTTCGTTTAAAGCGGGCCTAAATATGATCAGCTCGGTTTTATGGGACACATTTTCAAAATACGGCCTTACGGTTATACCCCTCTTTATTTTTATGGGGCAGATTGCATTCTATTCGGGCGTCAATGAAAAGCTATACAATGCTGCATATAAATGGGTGGGACAGATTCGCGGCGGTTTAGCTATGGCAACAATCATGGCTTGTTCGGCCTTTGCAGCCATATGCGGTTCCAATGCAGCAACAGCTGCCACAATGACCACTGTGGCTCTGCCTCAGATGAATAAATACAAGTATGAGCCGATGCTCAGCACCGGGGCCGTTGCCTGTGGATCAACCCTGGGGGTTGTCATTCCCCCCAGTGTTGTCCTTATCGTAATTGGCCTTTCTACAGAACAGTCCATTGCCAAGCTTTTTTATGGTGGGATAGGTGCAGGTATCTGCCTGGCTATTCTATTAATGCTTACCGTTTATATCTTGTGCAGCATATACAGGGAATGGGGACCGGTGGGCCCGAAGACCAGCTTTATGGAAAAGATTAGGGCACTCACAGGGACTTTTGAAATGGCAACCCTGTTTTTTCTGGTTATGCTCGGGCTTTATTTTGGGTTTTTCACACCTGCTGAAGCAGGTGCTGCTGGTTCCTTATTTGCAGTTATTATCTGCGTGGCTGGGGGTCGGCTGACCTGGAAAGGATTTGTTGCTTCGGTTACAGATACGTTGCGGATATCCTGCATGGTTATTATGATAGTAGCCGGTGCAGTGATGTTCGGACGTTTTCTGACTGTAACAAGGATACCTTATGATATTGCGTCATGGGTGATCGAGCTTCCTGTACCGAACATGGTCATTATGTTGATAATCTTTGCCATTTACATTGTGGGTGGGGCTGTCATGGATGCCCTGGCCCTGCTTTTGATCACCATTCCCATATTTTTTCCCGTGGCAAAACAGCTGGGATATGATCCGATTTGGTTTGGGGTAACAATTACGGTTGTTACGACTTTAGGCGCTGTTACACCTCCTGTTGGGGCGACAACCTATGTGGTTGGTGGTATGGCCAAGGATGTTCCTCTGGAAGATGTTTTCAAAGGCGTGGCTTTCTTTTTACCGGCATATATAATTTGCGTGCTATTATTAATGATTTTACCGGAGATAGTAACCTACCTTCCTAGTCTTATACGGTGAGACCTTTGCAAAACGTCCTCTTTTGCCCAATTTCTGTGTCTGCCCTGTGAAATGCGAAGCCTATTTCTCTGGGGTCAGACTCAACATTTTGCACGCAGTGAAGCTTTAGCTTTATCCTCAAAATACTCCATGTATTCGTGCCTGCCCCGTAGGTCCGGAAGATCGTACGGGGTGGTTAAAATTATCGCCTTCCCCTCTGGGGCGTAGGCCCCACGGGCCGGAGGCTTGAACTTGAACAAAATCGAGCATTTTTCAAAGGTCTCACAGTAAAGATCTGCGGTGGATTGGGTTTGCCATTTTGGGAAATATATCGCTTGAAATCAGATTTTGAAAACAGCTGCAAAAAAAAATAATAAATATTAAAAAAATCCTTGATTTCTTGTTTTAGTTCTGTTAGCAGGCTCATACAGCGATTAGAATCCTTTTTTGTGGTTCAAGTCGTTTCAATAGCCTGGGCCGTACACCGTTGATATGTGTGAGAAAATGTAGCCTCCCACTAACACGGCCCAGGCATTTTTTTTGCCCGCCTTTCCTGCCTTAAGGAAAACCTCAGCTTTCCCGAATTTCTCATGAAGAAACATCAAGCAGAATGGATAAATAATACGATATTAACAAATTATACATTAATTTATCTCAGGTTCGGAATTGCCGACTGTAATAGTGCAAAATAGAAAAGGGCATTTGATGTTCTTCACCAAAGGCGAGCCAGAGCGGTACAGGAACTACGTTATTCAGCCCCTCGAAGTAGAACACTACGTCTTCGGACTGAAATGCCTTGTTCCAGCACCGCTCTGGCTCGTGAGAAATCCGTGAGAGTTAACTGTCCAATCATTTATTTGTTGAATTTTTTACGATATTCGGGAATTTCTATAATGGGTGGTCTTTCGTGTCCTTCGATTTTAAAAATATCCGGCTTGTATTCGTTTTTAATAAGATTGTACTGTATCATATCATTATAAATATCTTCCTTAAGATCTATCATTCCGAGTTGTCTTTTGCGATTGATAAACGTCATTAATATAACAAAGGCCATTCTCCCCAATGCCTTTGTGTCCTGGTTTCGGTGAATCCGTTTATCAAGATCAACCTGTGCGATGACATCAAGCCCCCATTTTGCATTAATGTCAAGGATCATGCTGGTTTCAACCCCGTACCCGATAGGAAATGGGATTGCTTCAAATATTTCTCGAAAACCGGCATATTCACCTGACAAGGGCTGTAAAATCTGGGTCAGTTCCGGAAAGAAAAGAGAAAAAAGAGGCCTGATCACAAGCTCGGTGACTCGTCCGCCGCCGGTGGGTCTTAGCTTGCTTTTTCCTATGGAAATCGGTCTGTCGTAAAAGGCCTTTACGTATTTTATGTTATCGGAATGAAGAAGTGGTCCGACAAGCGCATAAACAAATCTGTGGTGAATATTTTTTATGTCCGCGTCAAGGTAAACAATGATATCACCCTTTGTGATATAGAGGGCTTTCCAGAGATTTTCACCTTTGCCTTTGAATTTTTCAAGATGAGGCAGAATATCTGTTGCTTCATAAACATCGGCGCCATATGCATCTGCAATATCTCTGGTTTTATCTGCTGAGCCGGAGTCGACAACAACGATTTCATCGAGAAGCGGGTAGCGTGTCATCAACTCCGATTTCATTATCAAAATTTCTTTTGCAATGGTCTTTTCTTCATTTAAAGTCGGTAGGCACAGAGATATTTTAAGATTTTTTCTTTGTTTTTCATCAACAAGACGTTTGAGATCATTGAATTCAGAATAATGGAAGGTGTTTTTTTCAAGCCAGGTTTTATTCATCACACACTCCGCTGTCGATGGCCATAATAACGCCGATAATCTGGGCGACCCCTTTAAACATGGGTTCAATTTCCGCACTGGCATTTAACTGGTGATAGTTTTCTCCATGGGTAATTCCGAGAGTGACCGCAGGTATTTTGTGCGAAAGGAAAATTGAAAGCTCTGATTCACTCGGTTCACTCACCGGTTCTATGTCCAATATTTCCATAACAGCCACAGTACTTTTTACCAGAGGATGATTGAATTTTAATCTTGCCGCATTAATATTACTAATAGTTTTCAGCTTCAGATCAACTTCATATTCGTGGCTGATACCCTCAACAATATCTTTTATGTCATTGAGAATCGATTTAACCATTTTGTCGGAGGTGCTCTGGATCTCAAACCCCAGGTTGGCATTATAGGGGATGATTCCGTGTTTGAAACCACCGGAAGTTTTACCGATAATTACCCTTGATCGTGGTTTTTGAGGCAAACGCAGTTGCATGATTTGATTGATCACTTCATGTATTATCAGAATAGCGTTGGGTTTGAATTTATATTCAAATCCGTTGGTTGTGGAGATGTTGCAATCGACTTCACATCGAATCATTCCATCGGAGTAATAGTTTAACCTTCCACATTCAACGCTCTCAATGCAGACAGCACCTCTTATGGTAGTGGGCCATGTTTTTAGAAGATGCCGGATGCCCCTCAAGTTGCCCTTGCCTGTAGATTGTATAACACCCGCCATAACGATGTCAGATTCAAAACGCAGATTTAGCTTTCGGAAAATTTCCGGCAATGAGACCAGGACACCGATCCCGATAGAATTGTCCATTATGGCGACACCTGATATAGAGTTTTCCCTGATGGTATAATAATGATCGAGGTCTGTTCCAAAAATTGTATCAAGATTTGCAACCACAAAGATAGGGGGCTTTGTTTCAGAGGTCCCACGGATGATGCCGATGGGGTTTCGATAACCATCGGTTGAGCATTCGTCCACCTGGCATTCGGCCAGTCTTTCCATAAAAACACTTGTGCGTCTTTTTTCCTTGAACGTGGGTGAAGGTACCTGGCCGATCAATACGATGTTGGCAATGATAGTTTCCTTGATGGATTTGATGGTATCGACAAATGCAGGCAGTTTATTGAGATAGGTCTCCATGTCAGCCCCCTGAAATAAGGTAGGAAGGTTGTGTAAAAAAAAATTATACACCAAAACATGGGATAAGGTCAATATGTCTTTGTATTCGGAGAGGCGGGGCCCAAGATTGATGAACTCAGAAAAAGTCCGATTTATACGGTTTCGTAAAAAGTTCAAATTCAAGGCGTGCAAATTTTGTAATCATGAGGCGTACTTATCGTACGTTGAATGGTTGCGAAATGCAGCACAACGCAGAAGTTGGACTTTTTACGAAACCGTCAAGATTTATTATAATGTTGCTCAATCGCTCGGCACAAACCCGGTATGGTGAAAGATTCTGCAATGATGTGAACGTCAAACCCCAGATCCCGTGCAGTTTCTGCGGTTATTGGTCCTATGCTCGCTATTGTAACATCTTTCACCAGGTTCTCCAACTCTTCAGGGGGGAGAAGGTCATGGAAATTTTTCACGGTGGATGAACTTGTAAATGTTATCAGATCTACTGTTCGTTCTTTAAGTCGCGTCAACATAAGATCAGCGTTGTCTTGAACCGCTTCGGTACAATATGCGGTGATTGCATCAACAACAGCTCCCATCTTTGTCAATTCTTTCGGAAGAACGGATCTTGCATGCTTTGCACGGGGAAGCAGCATCTTTTTACCCTTAATATTTACCTTGGCAAATGCTTTAACGACTGACTCAGCCCGGTAACTTTCGGGAATTATATCGCTTTTGAGCCCAAAATCAAAAAGTCTTTTTGCAGTTGCAGGACCGATGACAGCCGTGTGTAAATTGTTTAATACACGGACATCCATCCCTTTGGCAAAAAGACGCTCAAAAAAGAAGATTACTCCGTTCACACTGGTGAAGATCAGCCAATCATAGTCCGAAAGATTTTCGATGGCCATGTCCAGAGGCTTAAAGTCATCCGGTGGTACCACTTTTATGGTGGGGCATTCCAAACACTCTGCTCCAAGATCGGAAAGACGCTTAACCAGTTCGCTTGCCTGTTCACGGGACCTGGTTATTACGGTTCTCAGCCCCATCAGAGGACGGTTCTCAAACCATTTCATTGTTTCACTTAACGTTACAACGTGACCCACAACAATAATGGCGGGGGCCTTAAGCCCGGCGGTTTTTACCTGTTCAACAATCGTATCGAGCGTTCCTGTAACTGTGATTTGACGGGGTGTTGTTCCCCAGTGGATAAGCGCAACGGGTGTATCAGAGGGCATGCCATGGCTAACAAGCCGGCTGGTAATATTTGGCAGGTTTTTAACACCCATCAGAAATACAATGGTGCCGATCCCTTTGGCAAGTGCAGCCCAGTCGATACTTGATTCTTCTTTGGTAGGATCTTCATGGCCGGTTACAAAGGCGAGGGTAGATGTAAATTTTCTGTGGGTCAGCGGAATTCCGGCATAGGCCGGAGCTGCTATGGCGGAAGTTACCCCAGGTACAATTTCAAAAGGGATTTTTGCTTTGAACAGCTCCTCTGCCTCTTCGCCGCCACGGCCGAATATAAAGGGATCGCCTCCCTTAAGCCGGATAACCGTTAATCCGCTTTTTGCCTTTTCAATGATAAGGGTATTGATCCTATCCTGTGCCAGGGTGTGAACCCCCCCCTTTTTCCCGACATAGATAATTTCGGAGTTCTCTGGGGCCTGTTTTAAAAGAACAGGCGATGCAAGGAAATCATAGATTAGAACGTCTGCCTGTTTGATACATTCCAATCCCTTTACGGTGATCAATCCCGGATCACCAGGCCCCGCACCGACTAAATATACTTTACCTTTCATAGTTTTTATTCAGATCATTTATACCCAGTATTCCCACGGGCCTGATTTGTCCATTTGCAAAGCATCAAAGGTGAAGCTTCAGTTTTATGACACCCTTTCTGCCAGCGAAGTCCGCAGGCAGAAAAGTCTGTGTGAGTCTGTGGTTAATTCCAACGATATTTTCAATAGTGGTTGTGTCTGCTTGGCATGGACGTTTATGAGAAGTCCGTGTTGAGGTTTTCCATTATAGTTTTTGCTCCCATTGACAAAAGGCGATTAGCAAGGTTAACCCCTATGCTTTCGGAAGAATCTTCAGGGCCTGATAGTGTCTCTTTAATAATAGTTGTTCCGTCCACAGCGGCAACAAGCCCACAAAGTGTAAATGTGTTTTTCTCTAATTTGCCATGGGCTGCAATCGGCACCTGGCAGCCGCCTTCAAGGCGGTTTAAAAAAGCGCGTTCACCCATGACTACAGTCCATGTTTCCTGATGATTCAAAGCAGCGATAATCGGCTCGATCTCAGGATCATTCTGCCTGATTTCAATACAGAGGGCGCCCTGGCCCACAGCCGGGAGCATTACGTTTTCATCCAGGTATTCGGTTATTCTGTTTTCAAGGCCAAGACGTTTTACTCCTGCGGCAGCCAGGATTATGGCATCCAGATTTTCAGTTTCAAGCTTTTTAAGGCGAGTGTCAAGGTTTCCTCTTAAGGGCAATATAACCAAATCCGGTCTGGCATGGAGAAGCTGAGCAGAACGGCGGAGGCTGCTTGTACCTATACGGGCTCCGGGCATGAGGTCGTGCAGCAGCAGCCCTTTTTTGGAGATCAGGACATCCTGCGGTATTTCGCGTTCAGGGATTGCGCCTACGCACAACCCGTCCGGTATTTCAGACGGCATATCCTTCATGCTGTGCACAGCAAGGTCAATACGGCCGTTTAATAGAGCGTCTTCAATCTCTTTAACAAAAAGGCCTTTGCCGCCAACCTTGGCAAGGGGTACATCTAGAATCTTGTCTCCCCTTGTCTTTATGGGTACAAGTTCAACAGCAATGGAAGTGTTCTCGGCATTCAAGGCCGATTTGACCCAGTTTGCCTGCCAGAGCGCAAGTTTGCTCCCTCTGGTACCGATTTTAATTGTTTTGTTCGTCATTGGTCACAACTCGTGCAACTGGTGGCAGCACATCCGGAGCAAGATGGATCTCCGGCAGAAGAGCTCACTGTTTGACCATGACTTCCCTTGCTAAAAAAGCTGCATGCAGACATTTGCTTAGTTACTTTTTTGCTGTTGCATGAAGTGCAAGCAGGTTTTTCTTTTCCAAAAACAAGGTACTCAAAATCAATATGGCATTTATTACAATGATATTCATAAATAGGCATTAAAAAATACTCCTTAAGTTAGATCATGGGTCGGGAAGTTTTCGTCGTTAAGGCCGCTCCATGGATAATCAGATTCCAAATCGTGTGAACTCGCACACACCACTTTTACATCTGATCACCCATTACGCTTATTTAAGAGCAAATTTTCAATAAAACTCCCTGACATCCCAGTTAAATGGTATTGCTAATCTGTTCAATCACTCCGGCAGCGATAAGCGGAAGCATAATTTCATGGTGACCCGTAAGGTGAAAACCCTGCCCCCCTTCGGCCGTTGGCCTGTTAACAACATTGGTCATGGGGCGGTAGTGTCGAATGAAATCCATGTTGATTGTAGTAAAATTCTCAAGATTATGACCCAGATTCCGGACAAGGGTAACAGCCTTTAAGAATACCTCAGGTAATATTACCGCAGATCCCACATTCAGGTAAACACCTTTTTCCAGTGTGGCAATTATCGATGCAAGCGTGCGAAAATCTCTGTGGGTCGCTGCTCCTGTCGCTTCCGGATCAAAGCCGGGATGCATATGAATGGTGTCTGTTCCGATTGCAACATGAACCGTAACAGGCAGGCACAGGCGTGCTCCGGCAGCAAGAATGCTTTTGTCACTGAATGGCAGATCCTTTTCGATGATAGATAAACCGACTGTTTCGCCTAATCCAGTAGATTTTTGTGCGGTTTGATTTATTGCATCATTTAAAAAGGCACATGTGTCTTGTGCCATACCGAATGTGCCGTTTCCGATGGATATTGCAACATCTTCCGATGTCTGTCCTGCCATGGCAAGTTCTAGGTCGTGAATAATACCAGCTCCGTTCATTGCAACGGCCGTGACAATCCCGCGTTCCATAAGGTCTATAACAACCGGGTTCAGTCCCACTTTAATAACATGGGCTCCCATAGCAAAAACAATGGTTTTTTTCTCCCGAAAGGCTGTAGCAATTGAAGAAATAACTGCCTTGATGTCACTACCGGCAAGTACGCCGGGAAGACCGTCAAGGAAATCCTTGAAATTGGATCCCCTTTTCCATGTTTTTGCGAAGTCCGTCGTGGACACCTTGCTTTTTCGTTTTGAAAGCGGGTAAGTTTTTACCCGGCTCAGATCAATGGGCTTAAATGTTTGCGACATGATTATCCCGGTTGAGTGACAATAAAGTTAATAAATTCGCAATAAATTTTTCGTAACTATTCAGCCACTAAGACACAAAGGCATAAAAAGAAATAAATAAGCAAATAAATTTCATTCTCTTATCTGAAACAAAAGAATGCATTGCAAGAAAAAAGTAGCACAATAATATTCATAATCTTGGTGTCTTGGTGCCTTTGTGGCAAGATACCTGAGCAGTTACAATTTTTCAGGAAAAAGGATTCTTTCGACCAGATCGCACAGGATATGCCCAAGTGTGATGTGTACTTCTTGAATCCTCGCTGTTGTGTCTGATTCTACGGCAAATACCAGATCGGAGCAATTGGTCAGCTCACCGCCTCGACCGGTAAGTCCAATGGTAAACATACCGATATTCTTGGCCGCATAGATTGCTTCTATTACATTTTTGGAGCTGCCGCTGGTACTGATTCCTATGGCGATATCGTCCTTTTTCCCCAGTGCTTTTATCTGCTTGGAGAATATTTCGTCAAAGTGATAATCATTCCCGATGCTGGTGATTATGGAAGTGTCGGTGGTTAAGGCCAGAGCTGCAAGCGGTGGTCGTTCAATTTGAAATTTGTTTACAAATTCGGCAGCAATATGCTGAGCATCCGCAGCACTTCCTCCGTTGCCGAAAATCAGAATTTTATGGCCGGATGTTATGCAGATGGCGATCCTGTCAGCCCCGCTTTGAATGAGATCGATGTTATCTTTTATGAACCGGTCTTTAACTTTTATGCTTTCCTGAAGTGTGTCAAGGATAATGTTTTTCATTTTCTACATAGCCGTCAATTTTTTAATCTTTTTGATCAGGTCCTTGCAATCATGACCCAGAGCGTCTGCCTTTTGCAACTGTTCCAACGCATCTTTAAGCTGATCTCTCTTCAGATAAAGGCTGCCAAGCCTGTATCGGAAAAGACCGTTTTCTGGTGCAATATCTACACTCTGCTGGCAGAAGATTGTGGTAATTTCAGGATTTTCACCCTGAAGATCGTACAGATAGCCAAGGGCAGAGAGTGAATCCGCATCATTCGGGTTTTGCCGGATCGCCTTTTTATACGCTGAAACCGCATCATCTGTCATATTCATGGCAGCGCAACACTCGCCAAGAAAACGATAAGCAATCCCGGACTCCGGCCTGGTCCTGACAGCTTTCTCAAGAAATATTTTAGCTTTTTCCGGTTTTCTCATCTCAATGTAAAGTTTTCCGGTTTGAATCGCAACCTCGAATATACATTCCTCTTTACTGTCTGCGTCAAGAAAGTAATCAAGGGCCTTATCCTTCTTATCCGTAAACATGTTTACCAGGCCTGCGTTGTATATAGCCATGACTTCGTCCGGGTCAATCCGGATTGCTTCTTCAAATTCTTCCAAGGCTTTTTCATATGTTCTCTGAACGCCGTAACATACGCCTAAACTATTGTGAACGTTTACGTTTGATGGATCAAGCAGAAGTGCCGTCTTGAATTCTTCGACGGCTCCGTCTATGTCTCCTTTTTGATAAAGCTCGTCGCCGCTGATATTTAAGCTCACCGCATCAAAGAAAACCGAACTGTCAGGGCCGAAGAAAGCAGCGTGCTCAAGAGCTTTGCGGGCGTTATCGATAATCTGTTCCTTATTGAAGTCGATTGTGGGGTATGAGGCAGCGCCGATAGAGACTGTTTCCTTTCGAAGTTTTCCAAGGTTGTTTTGGATTTTTTTGGAAAGTTTTAGGGCCGAAGCTTCGTTTTTATCAGAAAAAAAACATCCATACATGTCCTGGTCAAGCTGTCCCCACATTCCGTTTTCGCTTTTACATAATGTGTCAATTGTTTTGGCGACATCAACCAAAAGATCGACGGCATGATCACTTGCTGCTGTTTTGTCATTATGTTTTAAATTGTCAATTCGGATGACCATGGCCATAAACTTTGTTGCAGAATCGAGGGCGGCCATGGCGTGGCCGATGAAAGATTTTCCAGCAAGAATATCAGGAAAGGATTTTGACAGTTTGTTCGAATCGAATATAAGCTGATCTTTTTCTTTTTTATCCTTAGGTTTAGAATCTGTTTTGCTGAAAAGAAACTGTTGGCTGGAACTGCGGCTTTGAAATAATCCTGGTTTTTTTTGTGTCATGATCAGGCCTTTTTCAACATGTTGTTGAAAGCATTTTTAATGGTCAGTAGTTCATCATCCTGTACTGTTCTCAGGTCCAAGATGAAAATATCATCTTCTATCCTTCCGATTATGGGAAGTTCGTTGTTACGCAAATATTCTTCAATGCTGTTGGCAGAGATTCCTTGAATTTCGACCCCCACACCTTTACTGGGAAGATTTAGAAGCGGGAGCGCGCCGCCGCCGGCTCTTGAAGAGAGGTTGATGAGCTTAATGGACATGCGGGTATCTCCGATATTTTCAAGCATCTTTCCAAGCTCTTTTGCTTTTGTTTCAATATGACCAAACGGCAGGGACAACATACGCAGCGTGGGGATGGAATCCATTCCCGTGTCTATGTTTCTGTAGTAGCGAAGTGTGCTCTCAAGCGCTGCAAGGGTCAATTTGTCTATGCGAAGGGCTCTGGTAATGGGATTTTTCTTGATATCGTCAAGCAAATCTTTTTTCCCGACGATGATACCTGCCTGTGGACCTCCAAGGAGCTTGTCGCCACTGAAAGTGATGACATCGGCGCCCGCTGCCACAGATTCCTGAACAGTGGGTTCCTTTAAAAGGCCGTATTTGGAAAAATCAACAAAGGTTCCGCTTCCAAGATCTTCCATTACGGGAATCTGATATCTTGCACCCAGGGCAACCAGGTCCTCAAGAGAGACCTCAGCCGTAAAGCCCACTATGCTGTAATTGCTTTTATGTACCTTTAACAACAGACCCGTGTCATTCTCGATGGCACTTTCATAGTCTTTTAGGTGGGTACGGTTTGTGGTGCCGACCTCCTTTAAAATTCCTCCGCTTTTAGCCATCACGTCGGGAATTCTGAATGAACCGCCGATTTCCACAAGCTCCCCCCTTGATACAATAACCTTTTTATCCCTTGATATGGTTTCTAGACAGAGGAAGACGGCTCCGGCATTGTTGTTGACCACCATAGCTGCTTCAGCACCGCTTATTTCGCATAGGATATCTTCAACATTGCTGTACCTGGAGCCGCGCGTACCTTTTGAAAGATCGAACTCAAGATTGGAATATCTGCTTGCAATGGTCAA
>JAZFVY010000407.1:0-2270 GCA_036447975.1 Desulfobacterales bacterium | reverse complement strand
CAATCAATGATTTCCCTTGCCCAGATGTCAGAAATTTTATTTGATCTCATTTCAGTTTTTCTCCCTTAGCCTGAGTTTACGAATTATCAAAAATAATCACTTTAACCATTTGATTTAACAATATTTTTACTATATCTACTGTCCCCCCTAACTTGATAAATATTTTTCCATACCGAATAAATCGAAAAGCCGTTGCTGAACTTCATCCATCTTTGAAACTACTGATTGGGTTACCTGTTTATTTTTCCCTTTCGGAAAAATGTTCAATACTTCCCGTATTCCGGAAAGTTTGTCATGTAGCTTGGTCATGGACATCGGCATTGCCGCATCTTGTACTTTTTTCATTATCAAAGCTCGAAGAAGCAATGATAATGAGCAATATAACCCATGAACTTTTATCATGCTATCGGTCCAGTGGTACATAGGCCACCAGGTCCCCGTCTTTCTATTCTTCATTTGCTTGAAAATATCCTCGATAATATACTGGCTTCGATAGGTAACAACAATTTCCTCGGTAGACCAGTCATGGTTATCTGTAATGATAATGTTCTTTCCCAAATATGTATCGGCAAGCTTGGCATATTCATCGGTATCCAATTCATACGTCAGCATCGGAATACCATTATGTTCCGTGACAGTTGTTTTGATTAGTTTTTTCATATGCTGTCTGGTAAGTATTGATGCTACTTGTCTTTTGATGGATTCTTTGGTCGGCTTTTTCCCCTTGGTGATTATTCCTGCAATACGATCCTCTAATTTTGCCGAAATAACTGCAAGCTTGCCAAGGCATTTATTAATTTCATTATTTATGGATTTAACCTGAGAAGTGTAAAGATTGTTGTTGAAGGTAACCACAACAGTGAGATTTTTTCCGTATACTTTTTTCCGCGTGCGAAACGCTTTGACTTGGTCCAGTCTGGGATGTGAAAGTGCCGTAAAGCATTTATCACTATTGGATATTAAAGCCAAATCCTTATGATCATCCGGCTTAACCGAGCCTACAAAATGAAAACCGGAATCCTCAATGAATTTATCAAAGTTATCGATAGAGTTATTACCCTTGTCAAATACGATCGTCATACCATCCCCATTCGACTTTCTCTCGTTAAAGGCTTGAAAAAATCTTTCAATCACGACGCCAAACTCTTTCGAGTCATGCCGATTGCCTTCGAACACATCAAAATATAATGGAAAATGGTCCTTTCGTGTGCAGAACAAGGCATAGTTGATTTGCCTGAGATCTCTACGTCCTTGTTTATTTTTTCCTCTTTTTGCAACTGAGCAACGGGTGTTAAAAGATCCGATGAATGAATAAAAATTGGTGCCATCATAAGTTGCACATGACAAATCTATGTTTTCACGGTCCAAAACTGAATTGACAAGTTTCATCCACGCTGAATGTATTTTATCTTCCGTAATCGTTGACATGTTATCCCAAAAACGTTGTGAACTCAGCGATGCTTTATTCACTTCAGGAAATGCCCGAAAAAGGATTGTATCTTGAAACCATTTCCACATTGAACGTTTGCTAACCGCCTCGATGCCACGGTTTATTGCGGCCAAGGTCAAATAGAATCCAATGCTTGGTCCCTGATTACGTTTAGGGAGGACGTTATCGAGAATTTGTATCATCTTTATATGTTCGGCTGTATTCAAATATGCCGCTGGGCACCCAAGTTGAAATACTTCCGCGTATTTCGGTTTTGGTGGCACCCCCTCCATGGCTTCAATTATTTTGTGTAAAGGCCCTAAATATTTCTGCCATTTTCTTCGAGACTTGCCATCTCTTCGTTCGCTTTCCTCCGCATAATAATAGGTAATGCCTTTGATTCGCTTACGAGTAATATACGCCATTGGAATGTGCCCCCCGTCTAAACGAGCTAGTCTTAGTTAGGGGGCACTATAACAACATATTGGGCTTTCTGTCAAGTATATATCAATATTTAGTGTTACTTAAAGTTAGGGGGTACAGATGAATCATCCAATATGTTGAAAATACACGGCTTCTCTGATATATGGTCGGCTAATTCGTAAACTTAGGCTAGATCACATTATTCGGATGAAAATTGTGATCTTATACACAAATATCGCCTGAAAAACGAGAGTTACATCTTAACAGGTTGTTGCTCAAAAGGATTTGAGCAACAGCCCGTTTATCCTTGGCAAATGACTTCTTATGGATGATTTAGAGACATGGTCAGGCCGTTGAGAATTGGTTCAACGCTAAGGTGTCTTTGTTTAGGGACTTTTGAACGGCCGTGAGACCGCTA
>JAZFVY010000406.1:0-3908 GCA_036447975.1 Desulfobacterales bacterium | reverse complement strand
CAGACATTCAATTCTTTGTAATTCTTTAGTATTTCACCCGAACCCTTGAATCCTTGAACCCTCTGGAACCACACCGACTCACTTGAAGAATATTCACTTGACTTGCCTTGATTAGCTACAACTAATCGGGAGATGATCCTTATGGAATAACCTTTATGGAGGCATAGCGTTCGCTGTTAGCTATCGCCTAGAAGTAGTGAGCCGTGATTTGTGATTTGGGGTCGGGCCACGCTAAGTGTCTGTAAAGTTGGGTAAAAAGCTCCAAGAATAGCCGTTTTTTGGTCACAAAAACACTTCGATTGAAACTGTAAATCTTAAAGGTGTCCCTAAATCCGGCAAATTAGGGTAATAATTATTGATAAATATCTGGATAAATAATTCCTTCGGCTACCCTTGTAACAGACCCAGTCATCAATATTTCATATTCATCTGATATCTCAATATCAATTTTACCGCCTGGCATATGTACTGCAATCCGAGAGTCACAGAACTCCAATCGATATGCAACTGCCGCCGCTGCGCTGCTACTACTGCCGGATGCCAAAGTATACCCGGCACCTCTTTCCCAAATTTCAATTTGGATATTAGAACTATCCAAAACTTTCATAAATTGGACATTAGTCCGATTCGGGAACCGGGTATCGATTTCAATTTTTGGTCCAAATCTTTGAGCTTGTTCTGCAGATATTTGATCGCTCAAAATGACACAGTGTGGATTGCCAATAGAAGCGGCACAAAAGGTAAATTCCTGGCCGTTAACAGTTATGTTTTCATTTATAACTTCTCTATCCGGCCCTTGAACTGGAATTTTTATGCTATCAAATGTTACCCTGCCCATCTCAACTGAGACAATGTGGCCTTTATTTAAGACCCGGGATTTAACAATCCCGCCGTCTGTATGAATAGTGAACATCTCATGCTTCACTAAACCAATATCCCACAGATAGCGGGAGAAAATTCTCAAACCATTTCCGCTTTTTTCTGCCACGCTACCATCTGGATTATATATTTTAAGAGCAAAATCAGATTCTGTCGTTTCGAATGGGCCGAGGAGGATTCCATCAGAACCAATTCCATAATTACGGTGGCATATTTGCTTTATTTGCCCGGAGGTTAATGACTGTTTTATCTCCTCAGGGTTTATTACTATATAATCATTCCCGAGGGCGTGGTATTTGGAAAATTTAATCAAATGTTGCTTCCTTTAAAACATTGGATTTCATACGATCGGCGGGAAGATAAGTTGTACAGTATCTAAACAACTAGAACCTATCTCAAAAATAAGATTTAGTGTTCAGGGCAAGGCGCGAAACGGTGAAAAAGCGGAGCATACACGTAGTATGTGAGCATTTTGAACCGTTTCGCAACACCGCCATGGGCACTTAGATTGTTTTTGAGATAGGTTCTAGTCATCGTATCCCTTAACAACAATTCTGTCTGTTGACAAATGCGATTTTGGACAACAAATAATTGCTATTAATTTACTATTATTTTCATTTATCAACTGATGTACTTCTCCTTCATTAACAGTGAAGCAGTCACCTTTTTTTACTCTCATCGCATTGTGCCAATTTACATTATTATTGTTATCCGGCAATCCAGTATGCATCATACCGTTACCTTCAACAATTTTATACATTTCTATTCCCGATTTATGATAATGTGCTCCTACTTTTCTACGAGGGGCAATTTCAGCACCGAATAATGAAAACTCATCACTCCCTGTTAAATGCGCAATACGTATACCAACAACGTCATCAAATTTTGCATTTTCTATTTTTTTATAAAGATTAGTTGCAAATGTCCGTTGACTCATTTTTTTCTCCGTCATATTGAATAAGAAAAAGGGGGCTAAGGTTGGATCAGCAGCATTCTGTCCGGGGAGAAGTCTTCTCCCTGAACTTCATAGAATCTGGCCAACAGGTCCCTGACCGTGAGGTTTTTCTTCTCTTCACCCTTAACATCCATGATCACTTTACCCATGTGAAGCATAATCAGTCGGTTACCGGAGATCAGGGCCTGATTCATATTGTGGGTAACCAACATGGTGGTCAAACCAAGTTCCTCGACAAGGCTTTGGGTTAACTCCAGTATCTGGTTGGCGGTTTTAGGGTCCAGGGCGGCGGTATGTTCATCTAGAAGCAGGACATCCGGGCGGACCATCGTAGCCATGATCATGGTCAGGGCTTGGCGCTGACCGCCGGAAAGCAGCCCGACCCTATCATGGAGCCGATTTTCCAGACCGAGACCAAGGATCTTCAATTTTTCCCGAAAAAGTTGCCGATCACGCCTTTTAACGCCGATCCCCAGGCCTCGTCTATCCCCTCTTTTGTGGGCTAGAGCCATATTCTGTTCAATGGTCAGGGCTGCACAAGTTCCCAGCAGGGGGTCCTGGAATACTCTGCCGATGAATTGGGCCCGCCTGTGCTCCGGCCATTGCGTGATGTCATTGCCGTTGAATGTCAGCTTACCCTCGTCAGGGAAATAAGTGCCTGCCAGGCAGTTTAACAGGGTGGACTTTCCCGCCCCGTTTGATCCGATAATGGTGATAAATTCACCCTGCCTAATGGTTAGGCTGATATTGTTTAAGGACAGCACTTCGTTAATGCTGCCCCTGTTGAAAAACTTGGTTATGGATTCGATGAGGATCATCTGGCTTGCAACTTTTCCTTGATTTTGGGGGCGACCAAGGCCGCAATGACCAGCATGGCGGTTATCAGATTCAAGTCGCTGGGCGTAAATGAAAATCGGCCCCATTTTATCCCCAGGGCCAGTGCAATGGCGATCCTGTATATTATGGAACCTATGAGTGCGGCCACACAAGCACGTGTGACGGTTTTTTCCCCGAAAACGGTTTCCCCTACAATAACAGAGGCGAGTCCCGCAATAATTGTTCCGACTCCCATGTTGACGTCTGAGGCGCCCTGATTCTGAGCGATCATTGCTCCGCTGAAAGCCACCATGGCATTGGAGAGGCCTACGCCGAGGATAATGATGTTGTGAGTGTTGACACCCTGGGCGGTGATCATCTGTGGATTATCACCGGTGGCCAGCATGGCCTGGCCCAGTTCCGTGTGGAGAAACCAGATCAGCATGCCGGTTACACCGATTGAGATGGCACCGAACATGAACGGAGATGCCAGATACCCCGGCAATCCGAAGGATGCCAGGGGGTCAAGAATGGTTTTTTCCCTCAGCAGAGAGATGTTGGGTCCGTCCATAATCCGGATATTGATGGAATACAACGCGATCATGGTCAGGATAGAAGCGAGCAGATGAAGGATCTTAAGCTTAGTGTTCAAAAGTGCGGTAACAACTCCGGCCAGAAAGCCGGCAGCAAATGCCATAATCAGAGAAACGAACGGAGCAATGCCGTGCGTGATTGCCACGGCCGACACAGAAGCGCCGAGGGGGAGGCTTCCATCCACGGTTAAATCCGGGAAGTCTAAAATCCTAAAGGTAAGATAGACGCCCAGTACCATAATGCCATACAAAAAACCCTGTTCGAGAGCCCCTAGAAAGGCGTACCATGTCATGATGCTAAAATTCCTTGAGTTTTTTGTATAACACTTTCATGTGCCCAATCAGCGCTAAAGCTTCACTAACGTGCCTGAATTAGGCTTAAATTAGACCTCAATTGAGCATTTTTAAAAGGCCTCTCCTTATGGAGTGATTTAAACAGTAGGATGCCGGTTGCCATCAGTTTCGGATCCTGTTAATTTGCATGGGATCGAAACTTAAACATGGGAGACGTGCCGTCTCCTTCTTTTTACGGCCTTCGGGCGTAAAACAAAGCCTTCCGTTTTACGGGCGGGCGTTTACTCATAAATTTTGTCCGCGGCATTTAAAAGCTCGTCGGGAATCTTGACCTCCATGAGATTTGCATATTTACGATTGATGTGGAGCTT
>JAZFVY010000405.1:0-4205 GCA_036447975.1 Desulfobacterales bacterium | reverse complement strand
TTCATTTTCCTCCAAAGGGAAACCCGATCAATGCCCATGATTTTTGCCGCCCTGGTTTTATTTCCCTCGCATCTAACGAGTACCCATTGGATATAGTTTTTCTCTTACCGGCGGACCTCTAAACGTTTAATCAGCAATTTCCTTACCGGAAATTGTTGTTGATTATTGAATACCGTAAAAGAAATAGAGAATTGTCAGCTCCACGGCCAAAAAAAGCGCCGTCATGAAGGCACCCGCTTTGGCATAGTCCACGGTACGATAGCCCCCCGGCCGCATGATTAGTGCGTTTACTTGATGGGTCGGCAGGACGAATGTGTTGGAGGCTGAAAGACCGACGACCAACGCGGCCATACGGGGATCTCCGCCGGCCATGACCGCCATGTTCATGCACAAGGGAACCAGCAACACCGTGGCCCCGACATTGGAAACCACCAGGGTGAAAAAGGAGGTCAGGATGCCGACCACGGCCAGCAGCACGATGGGCGACGGCTGGCCCATGAAACCCAGGATCGTTTTGGCAATAAAGGCCGCCGTTCCGGTCTTCTCAAACGCCATCCCCAGAGGAATCAGCCCCGCCAGTAAAAATACCGTCATCCAGTCCACAGCATAATAGGCTTCGTCCACCGAAAGCACTCCGGTGATGATCATTCCCAGTGCTCCTGACATGAGTGCCACCGACAGTTGAATTTTAAAGAAAATAATCTGCATCAGGGCCAATGCCAGCCAGATCACGGCCAGTTTGGCTTTTTCGGGACGCATGATTTCACCTTCCAGGGCCGTGGCAAAAGACAGGGACCGCGGCTGCGGCTGGTTTTTTAAAATATGGAACTTTTCCCAGAGCCCGTGAAGCAGCAGTGTATCACCCATTTTCAACCGAATATGGGTAAGACCGCTATAAAAAATTTTCCTGCCTGTAAACAGGGCTACGGGATTAACCCCGTAAAGTCCTTTTAAGTTGACCTCACTCATGGTTTTGCCGATCAATTCAGACCTTGGTGAAACGACCGTCTCCGCCATTCCGGCATTGGTCGGGGCCAGGGCATCGCCAAATACTTCCAGGGCCCCTTTGATGATCCATCCGTATTCCTTGGCAAGCGCACGAACTTTTTGTTCTTCCCCGATAACGGCAATGTCATCGTTGGCTGAGATTACATCGGCGCTGCGCGGTACCAAACTTTTCTCATTTTTGGATGAAAAATTTACGGCTACGACCGTCACCAGAAATTTTGCCCTGACGGCCAGGTCTCCCAGGGTCCTGGGGCGGTTAAAATTATCGGGGATATGGAGCTCATAGATATTTTCAAGTCCCTGATACTCATCCATCAGCATGGCGGTAACTCCTTGGTCCGCTTCGCCTTCGGCGGCCGGCAGGACAAATTTGCCGAATACGATAAAATACAGGATTGCACTTGAAAGCAGAGCGATTCCGATGGGCGTCTGGGTAAAGAGCCCGAAAGGTTCCAGTTTTTTCCCGCCCAGTATCATCAGGTCGTTTAACAAAATGGTCGGACTGGCCCCGACCAAAGTGATGGTGCCGCCGATGATGGCGCAGAACCCCATGGGCATAAGGATGCGAGACACCGGAACCCCCATTCTCTTGGCGATGCGCTGGGCGGCAGGAAGAAACAGTGCGGCGGCGCCGATGTTTTGCATCAGGCTGGAGATCAGGCCCACGGTGCCGGATATCAGTGTAATGACCTTTTTTTCACTTTCCCCGGCCAGCTTGACGATGGGTCCGGCAACTTTGTTCATCACCCCGGTTTTATCCAGACCTGCGCCGATGATAATGACGGCAATGATCGAACATACCGCATTACTGCTAAGGCCTACAAAAGCTTCGGTGGGCGATACCAGGCCGATGAGCGGCAGCAGAACCATCATAATAATTCCGACAACATCGACTCTGACCCACTCAAAGATGAAAAGAATAATTACAAAAACCAGCACGATCATGGTCAGGATCATCTCAGGTGTCATCGTTCAATATTCCTTTCTGTATTGTTCGACATTTTCACTCTGCGTGCGAGCCTGATGCGCCCATTGGCTGTATTGTGAGCGGTTTGCAGTAGCCCACCATCCACCTTCAGCGGAATGCCTTGCCAATGAATTCCGCTTCAAGCGGGATGAAACATCAGGGATAGGAGCTTAGTTTTATTTATTTTTATTCTCTTTTCTGAACCGGAAACATAACCAGAAGAAAAAACCGATGAGGGCTATACCGAAAAAGAAATGTGCGTCCATGCCATCCTCCTTATATCTATAAAAACAAATCAAATTCTGCTTATCTGGTTGGATCAAGTGGAAATCTACCGCGGCACCCCTGCCAATTTTCTGGATAGATGTCGACCACTTGAGACTTGCCTTCATTGAGCGTAAACCGAATTAAGAAACCTTAGATCTTGGGCACCGGTTACTTTCGCTCAATTAGAGTATGCCGGATAACCGGATATCAAAACTTTGGGAAAGGATATAGTACCTAAAATCGATTTTTTGGCAACATAAAACGCGATAAATTCGTAAAAAAGGGTAAACAAAATGAAGATTTAAAAGAAAAATTATATCTCACTAATAGAAGAGATACAAGATTTCAAGAAAGGCAGAAAATGTGCTTTAATTTTAGTATGATTCAGAGTTTCTTCATTTTGTGTACGATCAATTGAGGTTTAACAAAACAGCCGTACTCCTGCTTTAAATAAAACGCCGGACAGCATCAAACTATTGAATAAACAAAGAGTTCCCGCCGAACTCCCTCGCCCTCCTCTATTCTGCCTTCAAACTGCTGTTCTTCGGATTCCGAAATCACAAGTGTGACGTCACCATACTCTTTGCAAACAGCATCCAAAGCCTCGTCAGTTTCACAGTACATGATAACATGCTGAAAGGGAATGCCCTTTTCAGCGGCAGCCTGCTGAAATATTCCGGCATTTTCTTCTGATAGGGATTTAAACTCTCTGCACACCTCGTCGCGGGATGATGAAAACAACTTGAACGTCTCGCAGGAAAGCGGCGCGGTATTTAAGGCAATGATTTCATAAGACATCCGCTGCGCCATTTCCAGCGCATAGTCAATGATCTCTCTGGAAAAGCTGCCTTCTCTGCCGACCACCAGAAGTTTTGCTGGCTGCTGTGCTTCGGGTTGCTCTTGAAACAATTGCTGAGCATGTTCCGGCTCCCCTGCTTCGGCAAACGTGATCGCCTCTTGCTGCCGGTCCATTTTACCTGTTAGCCTGAGGATCCTCTGCTTTATTTTCCCCAAAATACCCGCCATCTTTTTTCTCCTTCTCTCATTAATTTAACATCTCGTAAATTCTACGATTTAGTGAAATCAATCGTGTTTTTGAGGTATTATATTTTTGTCTCGTAAATGGAATAATGCAATGGTCAAATATTGATTTTGAAAGGAAGTTTTTTATTAACACTTCTACTTGCATGTCAAGAGGAATTTGCCAATAGCTCGACATTGCAATCTGAATATCTTTGTTCAGATGCTGTCATGTCATTTGCTGGAGAGCCTTTTTTTTGAGATATTGAAAGACGTCGGGTCCTTCAGCATCAGCATTTTCTTTTCCTGAGGCAACCTGGTGTACGAATTCCATCTTTTCCTTGTCAAAGCTGCTGACCTGCCGGTCGATTAAATTCAAAGAGTTGTGGATCAGGCTGTAAATGACCATGGGGCCGAAAATAATCTCACCGCTTTCTTTTTTGGTTAGTGCGCCGATAATATTGTGGTGGCCGATCTTGAAGGCTTTTGGCGGTGGGCTGTAGCCCAGGATCTCGGCAAAAAGGTCAAGAGACTCGATAACTCCGTCCGCATATTCTCTATCCAGTGAAGCCGATCCGTCCTTTACAATTTCGTCAAGGTCGGATTTGTCAAAGGAAAGATCCAGCATGTCGATGCATTCTTTTTGAATGGTCTTTACAGACTCCTCCTTTTTACTGACCACCACATCAGTGTCATTTAATATCCTGATTATATTGCGGATACTGATCATTTCCTTGACAGTGGGGCTTTTGCGTAAGGCAACGTCCTCAATAAAGGTGTTGTAAATGGCCAGGTCATTGTCAAGGACAAGAATCCCGGTTTTGTCGGCATCAACATCTTGAATATAGAGATCAAGATCACGCTCCTTTCTGTATGTATAAGAACTCATTTTCAAAAGACGTCGCATGATCTCCTTGTCGACCTTGCGGTCGCTGTCAGGAGG
>JAZFVY010000404.1:0-2361 GCA_036447975.1 Desulfobacterales bacterium | reverse complement strand
CTTGATGAGCACGATGCTTCGCTGGTCATCTTAAAGGCATTGTGGCGCAAACTGCAAACAACGAATGTTTTGAGAATTGTAAAATAATTTCAGCCAACTCTTGAAAGTGTGAAATATGTTAAACATTGTTTTTGTGTGTATGGGAAATATCTGCCGGAGTCCCATGGCAGAAGGTCTTCTTCGGCATAAATGGCAAGAAATGGGGCGTGATGATCTGATTGTTTCATCCATGGGTACTCACGGATTGAATGGCTTACCACCCACGAAATACACCCAGGAGGTCTGTAAGGAAAACGGTTTTGACATTTCATCTCACAGAGCCCGGTCACTGGTCGACGAGGACTTGCAGAAGGCCGACCTGATATTATGTATGGAACCTGTCCACAAAAAATTCGTTCAAACCTTTTTCCCGTGGCATCGTGACAGACTTTTTCTTCTCGGGGCCTGGCCTGAAAAGGAAACCCGGAAGAGTGCCATCGATGATCCCATGGGAGGTTCCCTGGAAGAGTTCCGGATGATATTTAGTATTATCAAGGGGCATATTGAACGAATCCTACCCCTGCTGTAATTTCCCTGCATCATTTCAGCCTCTGACCCGATCTCACCATAAAACAGAGCAGAACAAGCAGGGTAAAAATTGACTGTCACATTTCTCCAATAAGCAAAACACATCAGCTTATAACCCCTTGAATTAATTGGTGGTCCGTCAGCGAATAGCCTCCGAACCTTATGATGTCAGATCAATAGATTATTGACTGGTGCGGTTTGCATATCACGCCGTAAGCGTCTTAACATATTGAGATTTAGAACAATTTATTTCTTGTAATTTTTAATGAGATTAATTATAGTAAATTAATGCACCAGATTCGTTAGACATCCTGGGAAGTCCCGGGAAGATTGAAGAACCCGGCAGTCCCGCGATGCGGGATTTCCACTACGCTCCAACCCCTGTAAGCGAGATCTACACTTCGCTTCGACAAGTCGCCGACGCGCTAAAGCCGCTATGGTGACGGAGCGCTGCAGGGAATCTTCGACTGTTTTGATGGACGGTTTTGCCTGTTATTTTTTTGAAAAACTATTGAAAGCCAGAAGGAGTGGTTATGGGAAAAGCGATGAGAAAAATCAGTGTTGACATGTGGGAGGAACAGCTTCAACAGGACCTGAAAAAGTACAAAGAAAAAGCCCTTGAATTGGGAGCCTCCAGGGCAACAATAGTTAGCGCCGAACAGATCCCGGTGGATGAGCGGGTGACGTTGAAGTGCCAGATACCCAGATGTTTCGGGTATGGCGCCAGCGCTCACTGCCCGCCGAATACCCTGAAGCCGGCTGAACTAAATGATCTTTTAAATAAATACAATTGGGCCGTCTTTTTTATAAAGGATGTACCTCCAGAGGTTATTGTTAGAGATAAGGCCACCATCAAAGAACGGGTGGACGCCTATCAGGAAGTTTTCAATATCGTCAATGAAATTGAATCCAATGCCTTTTATGACGGCCATTATTTGGCCTTTGGCTTCGCCGCCGGCTCCTGCCGTCACACACTCTGCGGGCAGCAAAAAACCTGCCAGGCCATGGAAGGGGATCGGTGCCGATTTGCATTAAAATCAAGGCCTTCCATGGAAGCCGTAGGCATTGACGTCTATAAAATGGTCGCCCGGGAAGGATGGGATATTTACCCCATCGGCAGCGATGCCAAACCTGACGATATGCCCAAAGGAACTCTGGCCGGCATCATCATCGTTCAGTAGCACGTCATGATTGCCATAGACGCGATAACAGATCAAGTTCTTCAGAACTACGACATTGCCGATTCGCAGCACTCCGGCTTATATTCCTTCTGCGGCTTGGCCTTGCGCCTGCGGGATCTGTACAAGTGGGAAAAAGGAGAAGACAATGAACGTACTTGTAACCGGGCGCCTTCCGGATTCAATCCTGGCGCTGATAGAAAAAGATCATCAGGTTGACATCAACACTCAAGACAAACCCATGGACAGGGAAAGACTGCTGAATAGTGTTGCGGATAAAGACGGCCTGTTGTGTATGATTACCGATCAAATAGACGAGCGGCTGCTCAGCTGTGCCCCGAATCTTAAGATAATTGCCAATTTCGGCGTCGGTTTCAACAATATCGACATCGACGCCACCACCGCCCGGAAAATTCCGGTTTCCAACACACCGGGTGTGCTTACGGAGTCCACCGCCGATCTGGCCTTTGCCCTGATTTTGGCATCGGGCCGACGACTGGTCGAAGGAGACCGGAGAACACGGGCGGGGGAATTCAAATTCTGGGCGCCGTTTCTTTTTCTGGGCCAGGACATTTCAGGAAAAACCCTTGGCATTATCGGTCTTGGACGCATCGGT
>JAZFVY010000403.1:0-3696 GCA_036447975.1 Desulfobacterales bacterium | reverse complement strand
GATAGTAAAAAAACTTACTGCCTATGTTCCTATTCAAATTGGCAACAAATTATGGTCAGTCGGTCTTACTATGGGATACTCTGAGATCTCAAGACCCATTAACAAGAATTTAGTATCCTTATCTTTTTATGGATTGCTTTTAACTTTGCTGATATGTGCTGGAGGGCTTACTCTTTACAGAACTCAAAAAAGAAAAGCTGTGCTTGAAGCAATTGCTGAATCGGCAAATGCTTTACGGGAGAGTGAGGAAAAGTATCGTTCTTTCGTGCAAAACTTTAAAGGAATAGCATTTAAAAGCAACTTGGATTTTACAACCATATTTTTCCACGGTGCCATAGAGGAAATCACTGGATTTAGGGAGGACGAATTTAATAATAGAAAAGTAAGATGGGATACAATTATTCATCCTGAGGATAAACTTTTAATTTCAGGATCTATAGAGAAAATAGCTTCAGTCCCTAACTATTCAGTTGAAAGGGAATACCGAATAATTCGCAAAGATGGACAGATTGGTTGGGCCCGAGAATTTATTCAAAATAACTGCGATAACTCTGGGATACCTACCTCGGTCCAAGGTGCGATATATGACATCACCGAACGCAAGAAGGCGTGGAAGGCGCTTCGAGAATCTGAAGAAAGATATCGTCTTTTGGTGGACAATGCCAATGAAGCTATTTTTATTATAGAAGATGGTGTAGTCAAATTCCCTAATTTAAAGACTGAGGAGATGACCGGCTATTCTGATAAGGAATTATCCGAAATTCCATTCATAAATATTATTCACCCTGATGATAGAGAGATGGTTCTTGAAAGACGCAGGAAAAGATTGCTGGGTGAGAAGCCTCCATCCACCTACTCTTTCAGAATGATCAATAAATCTGGTGGCGAATTGTTAGTTCAAATTAATACCGTTCTTATTGCTTGGGAAGGAAAGCCTGCGACAATTAATTTCGTAAGAGATATCACTGACCAAAAGCGTCTCGAAGCCCAACTACAGCAGGCCCAGAAGATGGAAGCCATGGGCACCTTGGCAGGTGGCATTGCCCATGATTTTAACAACCTTCTTATGGGCATTCAAGGACGAACTTCATTGATGCGGATGGATACTAATTCGTCCCATCCTCATAATGAACATCTAAGAGGAATAGAGGATTATGTAAAAAGTGCGGCAGATCTTACCAAACAGCTGTTAGGTTTTGCCAGGGGCGGGAAATACGAGATTAAAACGACTGATTTAAATGAATTCATCAAAAAACAGAACCGAATGTTTGGTCGCACCAGGAAAGAGATTAATATTCGCGGAAGATATGAAAAGAATCTTTGGACAACAGAGATTGATCAGGGACAGATTGAACAGGTGCTATTGAATTTGTATTTCAATTCCTGGCAAGCCATGCCCGGAGGTGGAGGTCTATATATCCAAACTGAAAACATAGTAATAGATGAATCTTTTAACAGGCCATATCATGTGGAACAAGGTAAATATGTCAAAATCTCTTTAACTGACACCGGTGTAGGTATGGATAAGTCAACCCAACAAAGAATATTTGATCCTTTCTTTACTACCAAGGAAATGGGAAGGGGTACAGGGTTAGGATTGGCTTCGGTTTACGGTATAATAAAAAATCACGGTGGTTTCATTGATGTTTACAGCGAGAAAGGAGAGGGTACTACCTTCAACATCTATCTGCCGGCATCAGAAAAAGAGGTTGATAAAGAAAAGAAGTCACAGGAAGAAGTGTTGAAGGGTGCTGAAACTGTTCTTCTTGTTGATGATGAGGATATGATTGTAGAGGTAGGTCAGGAGATTATTGAAAATTTAGGTTATGAAGTCCTGATCTCAAAGAGTGGAAATGAGGCAATAGAAATCTATAAAAAGAACTATGACAGGATTGATATGGTTATCCTGGATATGATTATGCCGGAGATGGGGGGCGGAGAGACGTATGACAAACTGAAAGAGATCAACCCTGGTATTAAAGTGCTTCTTTCAAGTGGCTATAGCATTGATGGTGAGGCAACCAAGATATTGGAAAGGGGTTGTAATGGTTTTATCCAGAAACCGTTTTACATGGCCGATTTCTCTAAAAACATAAGGGAGATTTTGGACAAAGAATAATACGGTTTCCAATTTGGCAAATCTTAGATACCTGCAATTTATACTGGCGCCACAAAAACCTTTAATGCTTGTGATACGTTATGAGTACCACGCCTGAGAAGATCCGCATCTACAGGGCCGGGCTGAGCCCAGGAAATTCAATATGTTGTGGTCTCGCCTGATCAGCTGAATGTGACGATGTTTGCCTTAAACCTGGAAAAATTGAAGCTCTAAAAATGCTTGAATTACAAACGAAATCTGCTATAATTTCAAATATTTTGCAAGTGCAACTTTAGGCAAGGAAGCATCACATATAGACCCCCTGTTAAGCCACCAGAGGAAATACAATGATGAACAATTCCAAAAAGAACAAATCGGTAATTTCACAAAAGCTGAAAACAAATTATCCGAAAGAGCCGTCGGTCAAATCTTCCATCACTTACCAATCGCCTTATCACATTCTGCTCATTTTAACTTTCTCGATTTTCGTTTGCGAGTTGGCTGTGATGATAATACTTTCCTCTTTGAAATCTTTTCCTATTTTACTTGAGGCATTTTTTGATTCCATTTTACTGGTCTTTTTTCTTTCCCCCATGCTTTATTTATTCTTATTACGGCCTCTGGTTCAGAATATTAATCAATGCAAACTGGTGGAGAGAGATCTTACTATGAGCGAATCCCGTTTGCAACATCTCCTTACTGCCAGTCCGGCTGTCATTTACAGTTCCATGCCATCAGGAGACTATGGGGCAACATTCATTAGCGAAAATATAAAAGAACAAATGGGATTTGAACCTCATGAGTTCATGGACAATCCGGAATTCTGGTCAAAAAATATCCACTCAAATGATTCTCCGCGTGTTTTCAAGGAATTATCACGACTTTTTGATCATAATTATCATTCTCATGAATATCGCTTCAAGCATAAAGATGGCAATTATAGATGGATGCAAGACGAATTGAGACTTGTTCGAGACAATGAAGGCAATCCGGTTGAGATCGTTGGTTGCTGGATTGATATTACTGATCGCAAGCGGACCGAGGAGATGCTGCGGGAGAGCGAGGCGAAATATAGACTCTTAATAAAGAATCTCCCAAGTGTCGTTTATAAAGGGTACAAAGATTGGTCTGTTGAGTTTATTGGTAGAAAGTTAGAAATGTTAATGGGCTATGATGTTGATGAGTTCAATTCCAGGAGAATGAAATGGTCCGATATAATTGTTAAGGAGGATATTGGAACTGCAAGGGCAACTTTTATCCAAGCACTAAAAACAGACAAGTCATACGTTAGGGAATATAGAGTCAGAACCAAGGCTGGTGATATTCTATGGATCCAAGAGAGAGGACAGATAGTTTGTGATAACAAAGGAGAGATTGATTATGTGAGCGGTATTTTTTTTAATATAACCGAGCAGAAACGGACGGAGATGGCACTGAAGGAGAGTGAAGCCTTTACAAGGGCTGTCTTGGGTAATCTTCCTATAGGAATAGCTGTGAACTCTGTTGATCCTGCTGTGGAATTTGAATATATGAATGACAACTTTCCCACGTATTACCGGACAACAAGAGAGGCACTTGCCGAGCCGGATGCTTTTTGG
>JAZFVY010000402.1:0-3602 GCA_036447975.1 Desulfobacterales bacterium | reverse complement strand
GGGCACCTTTAGAATGAAAATTCCCGATTGGATAGTTCAGATGCATGTCCCATTTGGTCTTTGCAATTGAATCGGAAACCGCGCCAAAAACAAAAATTATGCAGATCAATAAGAAAAAAAACTTTCTCATCTTTTTTACCTCCCTTTCTATTTGGGTAAAATTTAGAAAAGCAATCCAATACTCTTAATAATACTGAATGCTTCTCACCAAAATTGAAGATAATATCTCCAATTCAACCAATACTCTGAGGCCTTTGCAAAATACACTTAACACATATTATAGTTATATGTCATGAATATTTTTAGCAAAACAAAAACAAAAATGCATTCACTGTTTTTAGAGGCAAAATATTGGGCCACATGAAAAGAATTGCGTTGCATTTGCAGGGAGCTACTTCTTTTTATATTATTTTTTCAATTTCTTTTAACTTCCCCTCCAGCCGTTTTTTGGAAACCCGAACAGGTGTTTTCAGCTCCTGGGCGAAAACAGAAACCTTGTATTCTTCAATCAGCCAGAAATATTCCTCAACAGCCGCTCTCTTTTCTTCAGATGCATCAGGTGAAAGTCTCTTCAGCAGTACATTTAGCTTGTCTGTAAAAAACCGGATTTCCTCGGCCTTTGTCCGGTCCTTTTCAAAATTGACTAATGCTCTCTGGGCACGGATTGCTAAAGCCTTTATGTACCTTACAAGGTGGACAAACCTTTCCATATCATAAATATCCATGAATGTTTCCGGCACCAGGCTGGCAAGTTCTTCCCTCAGCCCCTTAAGAAACCCTATAGCAACATCGCTTGATTTGTTTTCGGTTTCCAGATGAAAAAAAATTGATCTTGTTTCATGATAAGCTTCAAGGACTTTCATGCTTTTGTTCATCAGTTCCCGACCGTTTGAGAGTATTATCGGCGTTATGGATTCGGCATGAGAATAGAAAGCATTTTTGCTCCTTATGTTTTTGCAAAACAGATCATTGATAATGCTTTTATATAGCCTTTCTTCAAAACGCGCAGCACCCCCAAAATAATCAGCCATTTTTCCCAATTTTTTCGGAATGGTCAGGGCTTTTTTTAAAAATTTCAAGTCTTTTGAAAAATAGATGGAGAAAAGCATGGCAACACCATCTTTATGGGACTGTATGGCTTGGTCCCGGCGGCGAAAAAGGCGCAAATTAACGCTCTTGTTGTCCTGGTCTCCAATTTCCAGCCCGGGATATACAAGCCATTTTGTCGATTTTTTTCCCTTTATGCTAATAATTTCGGGCAGATCCGGAAAGTCCCAGCTCGTCATTCCGGTCTTTTCCCATTTTTTTCTGGCAGATTCAATTTCATCCGATTCATCCTCATCGGCCTTCCCTGAATTATTCCGGCGCAAAATGGCCGGGTCCCTGCTGGAGTAAAGTTCTTCACCTTTTGGATCTGTGATCGATATGCGCATCTTAAGGTGGTCCGGCAGAAGATGATCAGGCCATGCTGATGCAGGTATATCGATACCAAAGCGGCTGAAGATGAAATTTCCAAGGGCAGTGATCAAAGAGCCTTTGGCTTTTGGCATTTCATTAATGATCACATCAACAGTATTTGCCACGGGTACAAGTTGTCTTCGGTAAGCTTTGGGAAGACTTTTGATCAGGGCGGTTATTTTTTCCCTGAAAAGTCCGGGCACAAGCCAATCTATCGATTCTAAAGGAACTATGGGGGCAAAAGACGACGGTATTTTAACGGTTACGCCGTCATCATTTTTTCCTGGGTCAAAACTGTAAGCACAATCAAAGCTCTGGTTTCCGAAATCAATCTTGTCGGGAAAAAGAGACAGCTCTTCGTCGTCCGGACAGTAGCGGCGTATGTCTTCTGGTTTCATTCGCAGGAAATGGTCGCTTCCCTTTTGCTTTAATTGTTTGCCAAGGGCTCTTATATCATAACATCCTTTCAGCCTTTTTCTGTAAAACTCAAACAATTCGACTTCACTGATCAGAAGATCCCTTCTTCTTATCCTGTCTTCCATGTCTTTAACTTCATCAATTAGGCTTTGGTTGTGAAGCATAAAGTCAAACTTCTTTTTCACATCGCCTTCAACCAAAGCGCTTTGTATGAAAATCTCCGACGCTTCGTCAGAATTGATCCTGCCATAAGAAACAGGTCTTTGCGGAACAATGATGAGGCCAAAAAGGCTAACCTGTTCTGATGCCACCACCTCGCCCCTGTTCCTTTCCCAGTGCGGGTGCAGATATGTATATTTACACAGGCCTCTGCCCAGGGGTTCCAGCCAGTTGCTGTCGATGTTTGCGCATGTCCTGGCAAAAAGTCGCGATGTCTCAACCATTTCAGCCGCCACGATCCATGTTTTTGTATTATTGAACAGGTTTGATCCCGGAAAGATCATCACTTCCTTTCCTTTGGTTGCCTGAAAAATGTTTTTTTCCTTTTTAATGGCTATGTTCGAGAGAAAACCGCTCAAAACCGATTTGTGGATTGCAGCATAAATGGGACTTTCTTCTGTGATCGACGTTTGTTGCAAAGTGCTCTGGACGATCCTGGCATCAGCAACATGGTTTTGTAGATGGTTTGGATCGAATTCTTTGAGAATTTCAGAAATCTGGGCATGGATATCACGCCATTCCCTCATTCTATTAAAAGAAAGATAGTGTTTTTTGCAGAATTTTCTCGCCTGCTTTAAGTTCTGGCTTGTGGTTTTTTCCTTTTGCCAAGTCTGGTGATATTTTCCCCAGATATTGAGAAGGGTGATGAAATCGGATGAAGGATCTTGGAACGCTTTGTGAATCTGATCTGCTTCTATGGCTTTTTCTGCAGGGCGCTCCCTGGGATCTTGAATGCTCAGTGCGGAAGCAATAACTGCGACCTCTTTCAGGCATCCCTCGGTCTGCGCATGGATGAGCATCCGTGATAATCTGGGATCGATGGGCATCTTCGCCATAAGCTTTCCCTCTTCCGTAAGGGCAAAGCGGGTTCCATTTTTTGACTTCTTTTTGACAGTCTTTTCAGTAATGGCCCCCAGCTCAAAAAGAAGGTCAAAGCCGTCCCGAATGCTTTTTGAAGCTGGCCTGTCGATAAAGGGAAAAATTGATATATCGCCAAGTTTCAGAGAGATCATTCTCAGGATGACTTCGGCGAGGTTGGCTCTTAAAATCTCGGGCAAGGTAAAAAGTGGGCGGGTTTTAAAGTCCTCTTCGGGAAAAAGTCGGATGCATACACCGTTTTCTACCCGACCGCACCTCCCTTTGCGCTGGTCTGCACTGCTTTTTGATATGGTCGTGACCGGAAGAGAAGTGATTCTTGACCTCGGGGTGTATTGGGATATGCGCGCAAGCCCGGTGTCGATGACATATTTAATCCCCGGTATGGTTAAGGAAGTTTCTGCAATGTTTGTTGCGATAATTATCTTTCGGCCGGGAACATGTGAAAAAACCCTCGACTGCTCGGAGGCTGCAAGCCTGGCAAACAAAGGAAAAATTACTAAGTCTTTGTAATTCCTTCCTTCGATGAGTTCGCAGGTTTCACGGATATCCTGCTCGGTTGGCATGAAAACCAGAATATCGCCGAAGATGCTTTCCTGCTGAAGTTTGTCAACTGCACGGACAGCCATCTC
>JAZFVY010000401.1:0-2688 GCA_036447975.1 Desulfobacterales bacterium | reverse complement strand
AGACAGGACTTACCAGAAAGGTTCCAGATACCGGAGAAGCTTTACGGTAGAGAAGAGGAAATCAAGATCCTATTTGACGAATTTGCTAAAGCGGCCGAGAGGGAGACAAGACTGATTTTCTTTCCCGGCCCTCCGGGGATAGGCAAATCCTTCCTCATCCAAGAAGTCCAAAAGCCTTTGGTTGAACATAAGGGGTACTTTATATACGGCAAATTTGACCAATACCAGCGCAATATTCCCTATAGTGCCATAATTCAAGCATTTCAGGGATTGATGAGACAGTTATTAACGGAGTCGCAGCAGAAACTGGATGAATGGAAATCCAGGATATCTGAAGTCCTGGAGCCCAACGGTCAGGTTATAGTCGATGTCATTCCTGAGGGGGGAAAATATGAAAAAAATATTTATTATATTGTTCATTATTTGTCTTGTAGCTATTTCCGGTTGTACTAAAAAGAAAGAGCCGATCAAAATAGGCGCTGTCTTAACAATGACGGGATCGGGTGCACACATTGGTGAAGAAGTCCGAGACGGCCTAAACCTGGCCATCGAAGAAGTGAATGCCAGGGGAGGCATTAATGGGAGAGAAGTTGAATTGGTTCTTGAGGATTGCAAAACCGACAAGGAAGAAGCAATAAAAATCTTCAGGGAACTTGAGGTAACTAATCCGCCGCATGTTTATGTTTCAGTAACAAGCCTTATATCAGTTGCTTTGGCGCCAGAGGCAGAAGTGTATAGTGTCCCTTTGGTAGGATTAGTAACAGCGGCTAAGCATGATGTCCTTACTGGAGACAGGGAATGGGTCTTTAATACTTTTTCGACAGCAGAAGATGAGGTTCCTCCAATCATTTCTATCGCCCAAGATAAGAAACTAAAGAGCATGGGAATACTTTATCTTAATAATGTTTATGGCCAAAGTGTCAGCCATTTATTGAAACAAGAATTCGAGAAAATAGGCGGAGAAGTTTTTATGGAATCTTTCGAAGCGGATGAGGGCGATTACAGTGATAGATTATCAAAATTTAAAGATTTGGAGTCGATTTATGTTATTGGTTTTGATCCACATATAATAACCGGCTTAAAACAGATTAGGGAGATGGATTACCAGGGAATAGTAATCGGGCCTGCTACAACTACTTTGCCTAGTGTTAGAAACATTCCAGAAGCAGACGGCGTGTATGTTGCAGCGCCATTGATTTACAAGAAAGAATTCCCGTTTGCGCAGGAAATCAAAAGCAAGTATGAAGTAAAATATGATAAACCATTTAGCCATTATGCCGGGCAGGGATACAACTTTGTGAAAATTATTGAAGGCCTTTTGGAAAAAGAAAGTGAGGCCACAAGGAAAACCATAAAAGAAGTATTTGAAATGGGCTTTACTTACCATGGTGTTTTTGGGACACTAGATGTTAAGCCTGGCGACCATGAAATGGGTTTTGTTGAAGTCTCTGCACAAATTGTGGATGGGGAAATAAATTATTTTGAGTAAATGCTTATGAACATCACCATCAGGACAAAAATAGTATTGATTTTTACAATTATCTTGGCAGTTACAATAGTTTTGTCTCTATATTCGATTACAGTAAGCAGAGATTCTCTGGCTGATTCTGTGGGTATAAGTTCTATAATATTAGCTGAGAACACTATCAAAAGAATGGATAATGCCATTTATCAGAATATACATGACTTACAGTTGTATTCCAGAGAAGAATTGATACAAAAAACAGTCTTTAATTCAAATACAGCATTCCAGCAGATGGATGATATTCAGTCATATGTTAAGCAAAGGGACAGGGAATGGATCTCAACACCGCAGGATAAAGAGACAGGGTTCATGAGAAATCTGGCAGCCAGCCAGCTTTCTGAGGATCTAAGGAATAAATTCGTCACTTATTGGAAGATAAAGTACGGATATGATTTTTATGAAGAGATTTTTGTAACAAATAAGTTTGGCGCAAATGCCGCCCAGTCTCAAAGGACTTCCGGCTATTATCATGCTGATGAGGAATGGTGGAATATTGCCAGGGAAAATGGCTTTTATGTCAGCCAGATTGAGTTTGATGAAAGTGCCAGGACATTCACTATCATTATAGCGGTAAGCATCTATGATGATAAGGAAGATTTTGCTGGTGTTATCAAAGCTGTTATCTCCATCAAAGGAATCATTAAGGAGTCGGAGATCCTATCAAAAAAATACGATACAACAGAAATACAGGTAATTACTGATGATGGAAAATTGATCTATTCATCCAAACCTTTTAGATTTTTAGAGGATCTATCAAGCCAGGATTTTTACAAAAATATAAAAAATAAATCAGGATATTTTATCTCTAAAGAAGGTGAAAGAGAAAAACTATTCTCATACGCAAAATCAGCAGCTTATAAGGATTTTTCAGGCATGAATTGGGTGGTCATTACCTCATATGATACAAATGAAGTGTTTAAGTCAGTTCATATTTTAAGAAACAATATTCTCCTAGTATCTTCTATATCTATCTTAATAATTCTTGTAATTTCAATCTATATTTATCTTTCAATAACAAATCCACTATATAAAATGATAGAGGCTTCTCAGGAAATAGCTGAAGGAAATTTGGATAAAAAAGTAGACGTGACCAGTAAAGACGAAATTGGGCAACTTGGAGAGGCGTTTAATGTTATGACTCAAGAACTAAAGGAATCCTATGA
>JAZFVY010000400.1:0-2699 GCA_036447975.1 Desulfobacterales bacterium | reverse complement strand
GTGAGGATGTTCAGGAAGGTGAGAACCTTCAGGAGGGTGACAGCCTTCAGGAGGGTGACAGCCTTCAGGAAAGTGAGGATCTTCGGGAGCGTGAGAGTCTTCAAGAAGGTGAGGATGTGCAGGAAGGTGAGAACCAACTGGAAAGTGAAAGCCTTCAGGAAGGTGAGGATGTTCAGGAAGGTGAGAACCTTCAGGAGGGTGACAGCCTTCAGGAAAGTGAGGATCTTAAGGATAAATCGAAAGAGGAGTAGCATTTCAAATTAAAAGTAATCATTAATAAAATAATGTATTGCAAGAAAATAGTAGATCAATAATATTAAATTAAATTGGTGCTTTGACACCAAATACCTAAACAGTTACTTCATATTTTCTATGTTCTCCCGCAGACATCCATACCTTTTTTTCCTTCTGGTTTTTTCTTCTATAGTTGCGGTTACAACGATAGGAATAATTCTTCTATTTGCCTTCAGCATAAAGGAACCTGACTTTGAATTTGGAGAGAAAGTCGGTGTTATTGAGATAACCGGTGTTATTGCAGATGCTAAAAACACAATCCATAACCTTAAAATTTTCCGGGAAGAAGATTCTATCAAGGCGATCGTAATTCGGATCGATTCCCCGGGGGGCGCTGTGGGGCCTTCACAAGAGATCTTCAGAGAGATCAGAAAGACTTCAAGCTCAAAGAAAGTGATAGCTTCCATGGGCTCAATTGCGACTTCAGGCGGCTATTACATTGCTGCCGGGGCAGACGGAATTGTTGCAAATCCGGGGACCATAACCGGCAGCATCGGCGTTATCATGGGTTTTGCAAATTATCAGGAGCTTCTCCGTAAAATAGGATTGGTCCCCATTGTAGTTAAAAGCGGCAAATACAAGGATATGGGATCGCCGGTTCGAAAGATGAAGGAAGAAGAGCATAAGATTCTTCAGGATTTAGCAAAAAAAATCCACAGACAATTTATTATGGATATTGTCGAAGGCAGAAAGATGGATCAGGCAAAGGTGGAATCGCTGGCAGACGGACGTATCTTTACAGGAGAAGAGTCAAAAGAGTTGGGTCTGGTGGATCGTCTTGGAAATGCTGAAGATGCTATTGAGTGGGCCGGTCGTTTGGGCGGCATCGAAGGAAAAATCTTAACGGTTTATGCCAGGGATAAAAAATTTTCCCTCTTGAGATATATTGTGGATTCATCCACCAAAGCGTTAACAAGCCGAATCGTTGACCCATCTTTGTCTGCTGATTACCTCTATAGCCCGGAAAAAGGCCTTTAAAAAAAAGATCGGTAATATTCCTAGAAATCCGGGTTGGCGTTGCGCTCCTTTTTGTGAGCGTTTTTTTATTTCTTTGAACTATTCAGCCATGTTAGTGTCTTTGTGACTTGGTTGCAAGATGCCTGATCAGATGTATTTTCTTTTTACTCAAAAATACTGATATCCCCACGACCTTTGCGGATTATCTCGGGTATGTCGTTGATCAGGGATATGACACTTGAAGGGAGTCCCGGAACAGGGCCTCCATCAATTACCACATCTATTCTGGGGTAATAAAAATCGTGGATAAGGGACGGGTCGTAAATAATGGTACCGTCCGGCTTTGTGGCGCTCGTGGATATAATCGGATTTCCCAGAGCCTCTATCAATGCAAGACAGATGGAATTATCCGGCACACGTATTCCAGCGGTTTTTCGTTTTGTCAGCATGATTTTTGGTACAAGTTTTGAACCTCCCAGTATAAAAGTATAGGGACCAGGCAAAAGCCGTTTCATGGTTTTGTAAGCGTAGTTTGAAACCTTGGCATAATGGCTGATGTTTTTGAGCCCCGAGCAGATGAAACTAAAAGGCTTGATTTTATTCCTCTGCTTTAACTGATAAATTTTTTCAATCGCCTTTTTGTTCATGATATCGCAGCCGATTCCATAATAGGTATCGGTTGGATAGGCGATAACGCCACCTTTTTTGAGGATCTCGACAACATTTGTGATCAGTCGTTCCTGGGGGTTCTCTGGATTTATTTCAGTAATCATGAGTATTATTTTATGAAATACAAAATTTGGCCGGACACAGGACAATTTTTTTTTTATGCTTATCTATTACGGTAATTAGGGCATGTCAAGGCATCTAACCCGAATTCCTCTTTAAGCGGGATGAGAAATCCGGGGTAATAAAGATTGCAAAAGTTAAAACCATTTGTTATTCGGATTCGAAATAACTGGAGGAAACCATGATAAAAATACCGCCTGAAGAAGCATTTTCTTTTGATGATGTTTTGTTACTTCCGGGCTATTCCGATATTCTACCGTCGGATGTTAACATAAACACCCGATTGACGAGAAACATTGCACTTAACATTCCCATTGTCAGCGCTGCCATGGATACCGTAACAGAGTCTCGTACTGCCATAAGCATGGCGCGTGAAGGAGGAATCGGTTTTATACACCGCAATATGAGTACCCAAAGCCAGGTTGTTGAGGTTGATAAGGTTAAAAAATCTGAAAGCGGTATGATTATTGATCCGGTGACGATACATCCTGATCAGCAAGTCCATGAAGTCTTGAAACTGATGGAACAGTATCGCATCTCCGGGGTTCCGGTTACAAAGGAAGATCAACTGGTAGGTATTGTGACAAACAGAGATCTGAGATTTGAAACAGATCTTGAAAAGAATGTTTCACAAGTCATGACCAAGGATAAACTTATTA
>JAZFVY010000399.1:0-5189 GCA_036447975.1 Desulfobacterales bacterium | reverse complement strand
TTTCTGGTGTGCCTTGTATTTCAGAATTTGACATCAACCAATACTTTTTGATAATGAAGTGATTACGTAAGTTAATTTCATGGATAGATAGGGGCTGTTCGGAAGAAAGCTATATTATTCGAAAGCCCTGAAAGGAGGAAACCATAGGAATGCTGTATGGGGCCATGAATTTTCCCGTCAGACCGATTCTTAAAGAGCTTGAGGCTATTTCAGAACTAAATTTTGATTACCTTGAGTTGACTATGGATCCCCCGCAGGCGCACTATAGGATGATCCGTGAGGAGAAGAAAAACATCATTAGAGCACTTGATCATCACAAAATGAAGATTATGTGCCATCTTCCTAGCTTTGTATCTACGGCAGATCTCACCCCTAGCTTAAGAGAAGCTTCCCTTAATGAGGTTCTCAATTCTCTTGATGTGGCAGCAGAACTTGGATGCATAAAAGTGGTCTTGCATCCCAGTTACATTGGAGGTCTCAGCGTCTTTGTGATGGATAAGGCAAGAGAATATGCATTGGAGAGTCTCGATACTATTATGGAAAGGGCCGATAAGCTCGGGCTCCTCATTTGTCTTGAAAATTTGTTTCCCAGAACCCATTCTCTGGCGGAACCGGGGGACTTTACGGAAATCTTTGAGAAGTTTCCTAGACTTAAACTGACCCTCGACACAGGGCATGCCCATATAGGGGATAAAGAGGGCAGAAGGGCTCTCGATTTTATCAAAATGTTCCCGGATCGCATCAGCCATATCCATGCAAGCGATAACTTCGGTGAAGAAGACAACCATCTTCCTGTAGGGACAGGAACCGTCAATTTCCCCGAGATTATTAAGGCCCTCAAGGAGATCGGATATGACGACACCATAACCCTTGAGGTCTTCTCTGGGGATAGGGACTATCTTAGAATAAGCAGAGAGAAATTAGCGGCCATGTTTGCTACCCTTTAGGTCAAGACGTATATCTGCCTTCCATGGCGTAAAATTTAAGGCCTAAAAATGATTGATTAACAAAACAAATCTGCAATACAAATCGATAGCCAAATTGAAAATGTCAAAAAAAGAAAAAAATTTATCACGCAGGGAATTCTTTAAAATCACAGGTATTGCTGGTGCTGGATCTATTGTTGCCTCAATGGAAAAATTAGCAAATGCTTCGAATAAATCAGAACCAGGGCCTTTCAAACCCGTGATCGTTCCAACCAGACCTTTCGGAAAAACAGGAGTAAATGTTTCCATGCTTGGCTTGGGAGGGAGTCAGGATTTAATGTCAAAACAACTCTTGTTGAGACAAGCCGTTAAAATGGGGGTAACCTATTGGGATACGGCCCATAGATATGAAGGTGGGAATAGTGAGAAGGCCATCGGAAATTACTTTGCCAAATACACTGATGACCGAAAGAAAGTTTTTATAGTGACCAAAACCCCGTCTTCGGTTCCTGACAAAATGAGCCGGTATCTGAATACCTCTCTCGAAAGGCTGAAGACATCCTATGTTGATATGTTTCTTATACACCAGGTATCCGACGTAAATGATGAATTCAACCAATCGACTAAAGCTTGGGTTGAAAGAGCAAAGACCGAAGGCAAGATTAAGTTTTTTGGGTTTTCTACCCACACGAATATGGCTCAATGCTTGATGGATGGGGCAAAGTTGGGATGGATCGACGGCATCATGACTAGCTACAATTACCGTTTAATGCACGCTGATTCCATGAAAAGAGCTGTAGAAGCTTGCACTAAAGCTGGTATCGGTTTAACAGCGATGAAAACACAAGCCCAATTTTTTTCTTACTTTTATGCAAAGATAGGCAAAGAAAACGAGACAGCTTTAAATCTCACCGAACAGTTTATGAGGAAAGGATTTACCCCGGAGCAGGCTAAACTCAAAGCTGTTTGGGACAATCCAAATATAGCCAGCATCTGCTCTGAAATGCCGAATATGACAATCCTACAGGCTAACGTTGCTGCTGCTCTGGACAAAACCAAATTATCTTTTCAAGACAAACAACTCCTTGAACAGTACGCCCAAAAAACGGCGTTTGGGTATTGTGCAGGTTGCGCGAATTTGTGTGAATCCGTATTTAAAGGAAATGTTCCGATCAGCGACATCATGCGGTGCCTTATGTATTATTATAATTATGGAGATCACAGACGGGCGATCCGACTCTTTAAGACAGTACCAAGCACTACGCGTAAGCGGTTAGCAAACTTTGACTATTCAAGGGCAGAGCATCTTTGTCCCCAGAACATACCCATTGCAAAACTCATGAAAAAAGCAGTTGAAAAGCTTGCGACAGGTGACCTTGGATAGGTTGCCATTTGACCGGATGATCCCCGCCGAAAAGCACTGCCGTAAGGCAAAAGCCCCGCCCTTAGGGTGGGAATCTTCACTTGGTACCAAGGTTTAAGAATGATTCAAAAAAACAAAAGAATTGAAAAAGGAGAAACCTTTAAAGGGCGTTTGATTTTGCTGGTTTGCGTCCTTATGACCATCAGCATTTACTCGACTACTATTAAGATAACCTCTGCTCAATCTGACGACATCCAAAGCATAGTGACGATTCCTCAAAGTCTTAAACCGCTGAACTCCCCGGAGGTATTTGGTCCTGACAATCTTTATGAAAAGATAAACGGCCAGGCGGAGCTCTATCTATCAGCAGGTTTTGTGCACTTAAAGAGCCAATGGTTTGCGGAAGCGGAAAACGCCGATTCATTGTTTGAGGTTTATGTCTATCATATGGGAGATGGATTAAATGCATTTTCCGTTTACAGCACCCAGCGCATAGATGACGCCCACAAGGTTGACTTGGTGCCATTCGCATATCAAACGGAAAATTCACTCTACCTGGTGCATGGGCCGTATTATGTGGAAATGATTTCAGCCACGCTTTCAGAAAATATATTACCAAAGATGACATTATTGGCACAGAATTTTATTAAAGATACACCTGTGGATAAGAAATCCATCGAAGAGCTTAGATTTTTTCCAAAAGAGAATTTGAATCAAGGTAGTATGTCGTTGATTGCCAAGAATGCTTTTGGCTTTGATGGATTGGATCGTGTGTTTACCGCTACTTATAACATCGATGGAGGTAAAATAACTGCCTTTATCTCTAAGCAAAAGAATTCAAAGGAAGCAAAAAATTTTGCGATAGGTTTTCACAAGTATTTCATTACCTTTGGCGGTAAAGACATTAAACCCGATGTTGTGATCAAAGACGCGAAAATGGTTGAGATTATGGACACCTTTGAAATTATGTTTTCCATTAACTCCTATTTGGCCGGAGTTCATGAGGCATCTACGAAAATACAGGCAGAAGCGATGGCTGAAGTACTCGCCTCAAAGCTGCAAGAGGCGCTTGGTACAAAGTAATCAAGATTTGTTTTTCAATGGACAGAAACAGTACCGATACACGCATTCCCAATTACGATGACAAAAGAAGAAAAAGAAAAACTTGAGAATCATATCAAAGAGAAGATCGAAAAATTGAAAAAAGATATTGTGTCTTATAAACAGCTGACCCGACCGATCGCTCCTGACAATGCCATTGGTCGGCTAACCCGCATGGAAGCCATCAGCAGCAAAAGTATATATGAAGCCGCGTTACGCAGAGCGAAACAAACCCTGTCCAAACTGGAACGTGTTTTGAAAATGGCCGATGCCCCGGATTTTGGATTGTGCAGAACGTGTGAAGAACCCATTCCATTCGGAAGATTGATGATTGTCCCGGAAACAGATCTGTGTGTTGAGTGCTCGGAGACATTGAGTTAAATCCAAAAGCCATCCAAAAAGATGTTTTGACCAAGCATTATGGTTTTTCGGAGCGGCAATCGTTAGCTTTGCGACATGTTTGCGCCAAAGTTTGTGCCATTTGAACACAAGCCCCCGGAAAACTTTAAAAACCGACAACATTTCCTTTGACATGAAATCTTTATAATAATATTATACAAATTGAAGATTCTCACACGAAACCTGTTCCCAACCTCAAATCAGTTTCCATTGTGAAACATCTCTTGTTGTACCGGCCGCATTCACGATTGCTTTCTATCTACAATTTAATGATCACTTCGGTTGTTTAACCTCTACAGTCTCCTATAATCAGGTGGATTTTTTGGGTTAGTTACGGATTCTTCGGGCAATGCGGTGAAGAAATTGATTGATATTGCAAAAAAAGCCTATCAGAGAGTCACCCAGGCCACCAGCAGGTGGCGTCTTAACCAACACGTTTATCTCTCCCTTTTGGCCATTCTGATAGGCATTCTTGGTGGCTATGGCGCCGTGCTGTTTCGTTTTGCCATCAAAGCTGCACAATACGGCTTTTATCAAAATACTAGCGACATCCTCTCTTTTGCCCACACGCTGTCGCCCTACCTTAAAATCTGCTTGCCTGCCCTGGGAGGCCTCATCGTGGGCCCCATTATTTACTTTGGCGCTCACGAAGCTAAAGGGCATGGGGTGCCGGAGGTCATGGAAGCAATAGCACTCAGAGACGGGCGTATACGCTCTAGGGTGGCTATGGTTAAAATCCTGGCCTCGGGCATTTCCATCGGTTCAGGAAGTTCTGTGGGTCGAGAAGGCCCTATTGTTCAGATCGGCTCATCTATTGGCTCAACCATGGCACGTATGCTCAGAGTGCCACGGGATCGGGAAAAAACCATGGTGGGTTGTGGAGCCGCTGCCGGGATCGCTGCTACGTTCAATGCGCCAATTGCGGGAGTCCTTTTCGCCATAGAGGTGCTACTGGGTGATTTTGGCCTCTCCACCTTTTCCCCAGTGGTGCTTTCCTCAGTTACTGCCACTACTATCTCCCGTTACTACTTTGGTGATTTTCCAGCTTTTGTCATCCCCTCTTACAAGGTGGTCTCCCTATGGGAATTCCTCTTCTACCCTGTTCTGGGTATCGCTGCTGGTCTTATTGCCCTGCTGTTCATTGTAAGCCTGTATAAGTGCGAAGATCTTTTTAATGCATTGAAGATACCAGATTATCTCAAACCCGCTCTGGGTGGTTTGCTCCTGGGCTTACTGCTGTGTAAATGGCCTTATGTCTTTGGAGTGGGCTATGGTGCTGTGAATCTTTCGCTAAAGAATCAATTGCCAGTGCTGCTTCTCTTCAGTTTGATCTTTGTCAAAATATTGGCCACTTCTATTACTCTCGGCAGCGGTGCTTCAGGAGGAATATGTGCTCCATC
>JAZFVY010000398.1:0-10258 GCA_036447975.1 Desulfobacterales bacterium | reverse complement strand
ACTGTTTCTGATGGATCATTTTCCTGATCGGCTCTGCCGGGATGTGTTTGATATAAGATTCGCCGTGAAGAAGTTTATCAATTTTGCGGGTATCCAGATCAAACCCAATGACCTTAAAACCTTTGCTTCCAAAATGTATGGCAAGGGGCAATCCCACATAGCCGAGGCCGATGATTCCAACAATTGCTGTTTTATTCTGTATGCTCTCTAAGAGTCTCAACTGTGTTGTATCCATCTTTTTTTCGTTCATATATCATTACCTTTGTTGTCTATAAGTTAACAAAATCCAGCTCCACATTAACAATCTCAAGCGGCTCCTCCCCGGGATTTTCCAGCTTAATAGTTTGCTTTTCATTAAACATCATCGATTGCCCCCTATTTAAAGGGCTGCTCTGATTTTCCGTTGTTGTTTTGGCCTGGCCTTTAATCACAACCAAATGTTTGATAACTGAAGCGCCGACTTTTATCTCAAGCTTTGAGCCGGGATATATGATCAGCTTTACGACTCTGAAATTATCTTTCATCTCCAACACTGTAAAGGTTCCCCAGGGATGATATTCGGTCTTATGTTTATAATATTCACGCCGATCCTTTTCCTTGAGCTTTTGGACAATGGATTTAACATCCCTGCTACTTTCCATATCAGACACAAATACTGAGTCCGGCGTTTCTACAACTACAATATTGTTAATATTGTTGGTTGCAACAAGTCGTTCATTTCCCATTATCAAACAATTTTCCGTATTTATTGCAATGACGTCTCCGTCAATAACATTGCTGTTTTGATCTTTGGGGAAAAAGTCATACAGCGACTTCCATGATCCGATATCGCTCCATCCGAAGTCTGAAGGCAAAACAGCCCCTTTATCTGTTTTCTCCATAATAGCATGATCGATGGCAATACTAGGCAACAGTTGATAGCTTTCTTGAGATATGTCGCCTTCTGTTAAAGCAAGAGGTTCCATTTTTTTTAAAAGTTCAGGTTGGTGGGTTTTTAATTCGTTCATCATCACAGATGCTTTAAACGTAAACATGCCACTATTCCAGAAAAAGCTCCCGGCGTCAACATACCTTCTTGCGGTTTCCATATCCGGCTTTTCAACAAATCTTTGTACAGCAAATGCCTGATCCGTTATTTCTCCGGCGCCCTCAATATACCCGTAGCCTGTTTCAGGATAAGTAGGCTTGATTCCGAACGTCACAATATATCCCATCTCGGCAAGCTTTATGGCAGACCTCAATTTTTCATGAAAAACGCTGATATTCCGAATCACGTGATCGGCAGGAAAGATGCATAATATAGCATCCTCTTCATGTTTAAGGATATACAGCATTCCCAGGAGTATGGCAGGTGCGGTATTGCGGCCACAAGGTTCACATATTATCTTGCCATCAGCCCTAATATCGATTTCCTCCATATGCCTTGCAGTTTCAGAAAAATGTTCTTTTCCGCAGACAACACGAATATTTTCCGCATCGAGCACAGGCGCCAGCCTTTTGATTGTGATTTGAAGAAGTGAATCCTCACCTACGAATTTGACAAGCTGCTTGGGATAGAGTTTTCTTGACACCGGCCAGAGCCGTGTTCCTGATCCACCAGCTAACAGTACCGGATATACATTTGTTTTATATTCAGCCATATATTATTCTCTTTTCAAAGTATTGCTTTAACAGTGACAAAGCCTTCAATATTTAATTAGACATAGAAAACCTGGGCCTTTGGGCCATGCCTGTCCCTCATTGCGGGGGTCAGAGACATAAGGATAATCCAAGTCCAGGTCTCTTGTACCTGGAATCTTTACTTGTAATGGGTTTTAATCCAATTCTGATATTCACCGCTTTTAACACGTTCAACCCATTTCCGATTATTCAGATACCATTGAATAGTATCACGAATTCCTGTTTCAAGAGTTGCTTCAGGACCCCAGTTCAACTCCCGATTCAACTTGGTAAAATCAATAGCATATCTCCGGTCATGTCCTGGCCTGTCATCTACGAAGGTTATAAGATCTCTTCTGGTCCTGTTGTCGCTTAATCTGTTCTTCTCATCCAAAATATCACAAATTATTTCTACAATTGCAATATTTTCCATTTCACTGTCGCCTCCGACATTGTAAGTCTCTCCAGTCTTTCCGTTTTTCATGACGGTCCAGATGGCCGTACAGTGATCCCTGACATAAAGCCAGTCCCTTACGTTCCGGCCATCCCCGTAAATCGGCAGAGATTTACCATCTATGGCATTGATAATAATAAGTGGAATGAGTTTTTCCGGAAATTGGTATGGCCCGTAATTATTCGAACAATTGGAGATGGTTATCGGCAGGCCATAGGTCTTGTGATATGCCCGCACCAGATGATCAGAAGATGCCTTGGAGGCAGAATATGGGCTGTTGGGTCGATAGGACGTTGTTTCCGTGAAATACCCTTCCCTGCCCAGGCTGCCATAAACCTCGTCCGTGCTAATATGATGAAAGCGCACCATCTGTTTCTGCCGTGATCTGGCCGACTCCAGCAGGTTAAAAGTTCCAACGATATTGGTCTGTATAAAGGCATCAGGTTTTACGATAGATCTGTCCACATGAGATTCGGCGGCAAAATGACAAACAGTATCAATGCTGTAATCATCAAAGATCCCGTCTATCCCCGCCCCATCGCAAATATCGGCCTTTATGAAAACATATTGGTCTTGAAAATTAGTCTCAATATCAGCCAGATTATCTTGGTTGCCGGCATATGTAAGTTTATCCACATTTACGACCCGTCCCTTAAAATCGGATTCCTTTAAAAGGTATCGGACAAAATTGGAGCCGATAAACCCACATCCGCCTGTAACCAGAATATTCTTCATGATCTTATTGTTCCTTTGATGCTTCGCTTAGCAAACGCTCTTTAAAATCGTCCACAAATTGATCCAGGTCATCCTGCCAGTTTTTCATAATATTGACACCTTTTTCCTTAAGATGACGGTTTTCCAGAATAGAATTTTTCGGCCTCGGGGCAGGCATCGGATATTCCTCGCTGGTACACGGAATCACCGTATGCGGCACTTCCATTTTTTTAAGAAAATAAATAGCCAATTCATACCATGTACAATACCCCTCTGCTGTGGCATGATAGGTTCCTTGACCATTTTCATCAATTATACGTGCTATTTGCAGCGCCAGACGATGGGACCATGTAGGCGAACCGAACTGGTCATTAACAACCTTGATCTTATTGTTGGGATTTCCCAAAACCAGTTTAAGCATGGTTTTAAGAAAATTGTAACCGTTAACGCCATATAACCAGGCCGTCCTGATAATCATGTGCCTATCTGTTGTCTGCCTGACCACCTTTTCACTCTCATATTTGGTAATCCCATAATAAGAAAGAGGATGAGGCTCATCCTCTTCCACGTAGGGTTCAGGCACTTTTTTCATGCCATCAAAGACATAGTCGGTGGAGATATGAATAAATCGACCGCCATGTTTCGCCGCGCATCGTGCCAGATTTTTCGTCCCAGTAACATTTATTTTCCAGGACTGCTCTTTATCGGTTTCACAATTATCGACCTGGGTATAGGCAGCGCAGTTGAGTATTATATCCGGAGTGAAGTCTTTTACCATGTTTTCCACATCCGATAAACGGGTAATATCTAATTCTTCAAGATCTACGGCCATAACCTCATGAGTTTCGTTAAGAACTTGAACGCAGTCTGCGCCCAGCTGTCCTATGGCACCCGTTATCATGATTTTCATAAACTTTTGCTTCCCCGGAACATGGTGCTCAATGCTTGAAATTCAGGCACACTCATATGCTATAATAATATGAACCTATCTCAAAAACAATCTAAGTGCCCATGGCGGCGTTGCGAAACGGTTCAAAATGCTCACATACTACGTGTATGCTCAGCTTTTTCACCGTTTCGCGCCTTGCCCTGAACCCTAATCTTATTTTTGAGATGGGTTCATGTTAAGATATTTATAATATGCTTTCTTATATTCTGTCAAATAGTGTCTTCCAGACAATTTTGACGAACTTTCGCAAAATTAATACTATATCAGTAGTGTCCAAGATAGTCTGATTTGCATGAAGTGGGTCTACGTCCATATTTACTCATGCAGGGATTGGTGGTGTCAGCAAGTCAGTTTCGCTAGGTGATGTGGATGGTGACGGCGACTTGGACGCCTGAGTGGCCAATGATGGGCAGGCAAACCGGGTTTGGCTCAACACGAGCACCACGTCCGGAGGTGACGGCGGTTCCGGCGGCTGCTTTGTCAACAGTATATATTTCTAGAACAGAAAACAGGGGCAGGTCTTCATTCTACAATTCCTTGAAAAATGGTTGACCATAAGCCATATTGTGGAATTGCAGTTTTTATTTCCTCATACGATCTTTAATGAAAAAATAAATAAGATATGCCACCCCTATTAAACTAGCAAGTTTGAAAATCCAAAGTTCACCCAAATATTCTTCCATAATATTAATACCCCTAGGTTTTCCAAAGTAATGAAGCAGATCATTGAATTGTAATCCACGTTCTTCCTATAGATTAGCTCAAAAAGGCCGCAGAACGCCAATATTTCAATTTTTTAGCGCCGATACGATATTTTCCAAAAGACCAAAAAGGGAGTAGGCTTGAATTACCTAACTCCCTGTTTTTATTAATGGTGCCGAAGGCGAGACTCGAACTCGCATGTCCATACAGACACTAGACCCTGAACCTAGCGCGTCTACCAATTCCGCCACTTCGGCACATGAAACATAACATTTAAAAAAGATTGATTTAATAAACAAGATATTTTATATAATTTTTTTTACTATTCTTGTCAAGATCGTTATTATGTTGGATAAGGCTGATATGGAACTAATAGAACATATTGATAATATTGAAAGACCATTTGAAAACGCTGTGATTACCATAGGAAATTTCGACGGTGTCCATATCGGGCATCAGGCTCTTTTTCATGAAGTAATAGAAAAAGCCGATGCTCTCGGCGGCACATCGATCGTCATGACCTTTGAACCCCACCCTGCCCGGGTGTTAAAGCAAAATGATCATCCACCGCTGATAACACTGTATGAACAGAAGGTCGAACTTATTGCAAACTCAGGTATAGACATTCTTATTTGTTTTCCCTTTACCAGGGAATTTGCTGCCATATCGGCAAAGGAATTTGTTGAAGTCATCCTATTAAAGCGTATCGGCATGAAAGCCATTGTCATAGGAAACGATTATACATTCGGCAGAAATCGTGAAGGAAATCTCGACCTTTTACAAACTTATGCCGAAAACCTTGGATTTGAAGTTATCGTGGCCGACTCTATCCAGACGTTTCACACACGGCCTGGTAGAATCAGCAGCACCCATACACGTGAACTTGTCATGGCTGGAAAGGTCGCCGAAGCCCAAAAAATGCTGGGTCGTTACTACCAGATCAGAGGCATAGTCGCAACCGGTCGCAACAGGGGGGGGAGGCTTCTTGGATTTCCCACGGCAAATATTGTCATTCATGATGAACTATGCCCAAAAATCGGGATCTATGCTGTCACTGTGGAATATGGGAATAAACAATACAAGGGAGTTACCAACATCGGATATCGCCCTACTTTTGAAGACCACGAATTTGCCGTCGAAGTTCATATTCTCGACTTTAATGATGACATATACGGTCAGAAAATCCGTGTTAACTTTATACAGCGAATCAGAGACGAAATAAAATTTTCAAATATTTCCGAACTGTCTGATCAGATTAAAAAAGATATCGTTAAGGCACGCGAAATCCTTTCTTAATAATCCTCGAACTTTTTGTTTGGGTCTGCTTTCTAAGAATATTTTCTCATATGAAAAAAAAAACAATTATTTCCATTGTGCTGGGGGTGATTATATCTGCCCTGGCACTTTATCTGGCCTTTAGAAACGTACCGTTTACTGATCTTGTTCAATATCTGGCATCAATCAATTACTTCTGGATATTACCATCTATTTTAGTAATTTTTTTAAGTTTTGCCTTGAGAGCTTTTCGATGGCAGGTAATACTTGAGTCGGCCCACAAAGTAGGTTTCTGGCAGGCATTTCATCCTCTGATGATTGGTTTTATGATAAACTGTATACTTCCATTAAGGGTTGGTGAAATTGCAAGACCGGCTGTTTTGCAAAGAAAGGAAAATATCCCCTTTTCCACAGGACTAGCAACGGTGGCTGCTGAGCGAGTTTTTGATGTCAGTATCCTGGTTATACTTTTTGCTGTGCTGCTTGCAAATATCCAGATAGATCCAAATCTTGATATTGTTGTTGGCAAGTATCATCTCAACAGGGAAACCCTTATGGTGGTGCGTGGAGGAATGTTTAAACTGCTGCTTCTACTAATTGCCGGGGTAATCATGGTTGGCTTCAGTGCAACCCGCAAAGCGATAAACAGCTTAATAATAAGAATCCCGTCTCTGTTTTTCTTTACCGGTTCTGATTTTAAAGAAAAAATTCAAAAAAAAGCTTGCGCACCTCTGGTAAGCTTTGTAGAAAATTTTGCCTCTGGTTTTGCCCTTGTTAAATACCCGAAAAAAATATGCATTTGTTTAGGACTATCTGTTTTTATTTGGGTTCTTGCAGCTTTTTCATATTACTTAATGGCTCAAGGCTGCCCGGGCATAGAGCTTTCGTTTACTGAACTTACAACTGTAATGATAATAATCTGCTTTTTTATAGCCCTTCCTTCCGTACCCGGATACTGGGGACTTTGGGAGGCAAGCGGCGTCTTTGCCCTAATCATCTTTGAGGTTTCATCAAAAGATGCTCTCGGGTTTACGCTGGTAAATCATGCAATTCAAATGTTTCCTGTGATCATTGCCGGCTTTATTTCAGCGGCGATCACAAGTGTAAACATATGGCAGGTTTCGTATGAAAAAAGTGTGACCTAAGATCTGCATTAGCGTTTTCCAAAAGAGATAATTTTCATATAATTACAGTGATGTATCGATACGTTTTCACCAAAAGCTACACATTGATAAGCAAACGAAATAAAATGTCGAATTTGTCGGAAAAACATAGTGTTTATGCAAACTATTTGACTGTGACGGTTTAACTGATTAATATTTCTATATTTACATATTATTATAGATTTCGGGATAAATTTTCCATGAAATATTCGTGTCAGAAAGTGTTATATTATGGCAATATTTGAAATATTAACATATCCGAATAAATTCCTCAGTCAGCCCACAAAACAGGTTACTGACATCGACGATGAAATCCGGAATTTAATTGAAGATATGGCTGCAACCATGTACGAAGCGCCAGGCGTTGGCCTTGCTGCGATACAGGTTGGGTATGACAAGAGTCTTCTCGTTTATGATGTTTCCCCAAAGGACGAAGAGCGATCTTTGCAGGTACTGATAAACCCCAGGATAGTATTGAGTGAAGGGACTACAATTTCTGAGGACGAAGGGTGCCTCAGCGTCCCTGATTGCAGGGAAGATGTAAAACGTGCGACATCTATCCTTGTCGAAGCTTTGGACATGGAAGGAAAACCTTTGCGCATAGAAGCAGAAGGATTACTTGCCATTGTTTTGCAACACGAGATTGACCATTTAAACGGCATCTTGTTTATAGACCGTATAAGCTCCTTAAAAAGGCAGATGTACAAAAGACGTGTAAAAAAGAATTTAAGAAAGTAATGAAGAAAAATGCCAAAATAATCTTTATGGGGACTCCTGAGTTTGCTGTGCCTGCCTTAAAAGCACTCCACAAAAGCGGCCTAGGCGTTACTTTGGTGGTAACCCGGCCTGATAAACCAAAAGGTCGGGGGCGCAAGATCGTGCCGCCTCCTGTCAAGGAAGCTGCCATCAGCTTAGGTTATGAAATCATTCAGCCGGCGTCGATCCGAACAGCCGAGTTTTCAGGCCTAATGACAAAACACAAACCGGATTTCATTGTCGTGGTTGCTTTTGGTCATATAATGCCGAAAAACATCCTTGCTTTGCCGAATTTAGCGACAATAAACATTCATGCATCTCTTCTCCCAAAATATCGCGGACCTGCGCCGATCCAGTGGGCTATCATAAACGGGGAAAGGGAGACTGGTATCACCTCTATGTTAATGGACGAAGGTTTAGATACCGGTGACATCCTCCTATATTCAAAAATTAAAATTGCCGCTGACGATACTTCAGGCACACTTCACGACCGTTTGGCTGATCTCGGCGCAGACCTTTTGATACAGACCCTGAAATCTTTTGAAACCGGTGAAATTGTTCCTGCAACACAGGATCATACCATGGCCACCTATGCACCATTAATCAAAAAAAGCGATGGCCGTATTAATTGGGGAATGCCGGCCGAAACCTTGGAGGCATTCATGCGCGGAATGACACCATGGCCAGGCGCATTTACATTTCATGGAGATAAACGTCTTATAATCTTCAAGGCCAAACCCATATTAATGGATGCTGCCGAAAAACCTGGCACAGTTATCAAGGGATTTCCCGATGAGCTGCGGGTTGCAACCGGTAAAGGTGTCCTGTCAGTCATGGGAATTCAGGGGGCATCCGGCAAGCGTCTTTTGATCAAAGATTTTCTACGGGGGTATGATTTGCCTTTCGGAACGATTTTGAACTGACTTTCTAACCTGAATTCTTCATGAATTTTCTCTAAATAAATTAACCTCATAAAGGCTTATGGCTGATGAAATACGTAAAACCGCGCTGTTTATATTGAACGTCCTGGAAGCAGAGGGTAAAACTCTTGACAGCCTTTTGGAAGATGTTCTTTGCAAAAAAGTTTATTTTTCCAAAAAGGATCGGGCATTACTTCAAGCCCTGGTTTACGGCGTTCTCAGGTGGCGACTCCGACTCGATTGGATCATAGAGCATTTTTCTAACACCCGCTTAAGCAGAGTCGATTCCAAAGTTTTGAACATCTTGAGGCTTGGACTTTTTCAGATAATTTATTTAAACAGGATACCCGTCTCTGCAGCAGTAAATACTTCGGTTGAAATGACCAAATCTGTTGCCGCACCCTGGGTTGTTGGGTATGTAAATGGTCTCCTGCGAAATGCTGCCAGAGAGTATCAACACGTCCCTTTTCCTGATATTGAAGAAGACCCTGTATCATCATTGTCCACAAGAAAGTCATTCCTGAAATGGCTCATAATAAGATGGCTGGATCGGTTCGGATTAAAGGAGACCGGGTTGCTTTGTGATGCAATCAACAACATCCCTCCCATAACCGTACGCGCCAATAGACTTAAGGATAGCCGTAAAAAACTGGTGAAATCCCTTGAAGGATATGCCGAAAAGATTAAGATCACAGATTATGCACCGGACGGGGTCTCTTTTTTCAACCCGAAGATATCTATTCCTGAAATCAAGGCTTTTGAAGACGGCCTATTCCAGGTCCAGGATGAAGCCGCACAACTTGTTACTCTTATTTTAAACCCGCAACCCGATGAAACTGTTTTAGATGCATGCGCCGGTCTCGGCGGAAAGACCGGTCATATCGCCCAGATAATGGAAAATCGCGGCAGGCTTTTTGCTATGGACAAAGATGAAAAAAAGCTTAAACAGCTTGAGTCAGAAATGCATCGACTTGGAATTTCCATTGTCTCAACCTGTATTCACGATTTGAATTTCCCCTCAAACCTAAAACACTTTGGAAAATTCGACCGTATACTTTTAGACGCACCATGCTCAGGCCTGGGCGTTTTGCGGAGGAATCCGGATACTAAATGGATCACGTCAAAACAAAACCTGGCATACTACCACAAAAGACAGGCCCTGTTTCTGGATAACCTGGCAGATCTTGTCAAACCATCCGGGGTTTTGGTTTACGCTGTCTGCAGCACAGAACCCGAGGAAAATGAATCTGTGGTAAATGGCTTTTTGAATAAACACCCAGAATTTGCTATGGAAAACAGCACAAAGGGACTTCCAAATAAGGCTTGCTCTCTTGTAAATAATGATGGATATTTAATGACGTTTCCTCATCTTAACGACATGGATGGTTTTTTCGCGGCATGCCTAAAACGGATAAAATGACGTCACGAATAATAAAAACAGCGGCCTTATTTTTGATATTTATCCTTGTTGTTGTAGTAAGTGCGTACCTTACCCTTACGCTTATTATTAAGAGTGAGGATACTGTTGTCGTTCCTGACCTGGTTGGGAAAGACGTTGTTTATGTACTTGAGTTATTAACAGATCTGGGGCTTAATACTAAAGTCAGGGGATCTGAATATAGTAAAGAAATTTCTAAAAATCATATCATTTTCCAGGAGCCGGAGC
>JAZFVY010000397.1:0-7747 GCA_036447975.1 Desulfobacterales bacterium | reverse complement strand
GTCCTGGTCATGCTGAAGCAGTAAAAAATACCAAATGCATAATTCACCATCCAAAACCTGAAATATGCGGCTATAAGCCCTCATTCCAAATTATCGGAAAAGGCCGGGGAATAGCATAATTAAGTTGCAATTGTTAAAGGTTTCGGTTACATGCTTCCTGCCTTCTATACGTACCTGGGCGACACATTCCGCCATTGTTGACTTCGGACATAAATCGCTTATGCAGATCATCACATCACTGGTTGCGATTGAGAAACGAAATCAACACACTTATAATCTAAAAAAGTTTTGAATAGAAAAAGTGGTTGAGGGGTTCATTTTCAACCGCCTTTTTCATTTTTGGGAGTCAATTTGGGGGGGAAAGGTCAATACATCGATATCTTCTTTCTTGTCACCGACTTTTTAAATATGTTTTAAGATCTCTGTAGTAATTCTCGTGAGGGCCAATCATTATTAGTTCGAGGTCATCGCCGAAAAATCTATAGGACATTAAGTGCTGGATGGTTTGAATCTTGAATTTGTGTATATAGACTCCTTGAAGGTCACCCTTTTTTTCTTGCCCGATAGAGGGGTTGTCGATTATTTTTTGGATTTGTTTGTCTAATATCTTTTTCTCTTGTTTTTTGAACTTCTTGACTTTTTGTTCAAAAGAACGAGATTGAATGATTTTCATGGGCGATTATCCGAATTTGTATTCTGAAGACTCTCCTTGCTCCAACTCTTCCAGCCCTATCAAAATTTCTTTAATCAAACTGTATGTTAACTCAGGATTTTCTTCAGCACACTTTCCAATTTTTGCCCAGTGTTCGATCTGACCGGTTACAGACCGGTTATCCACTTTGCTGTATAGTCTGGCCTCTCGGGCCAGCTTGTCAGAAACTCTTACCGCAGTTGTCATAATAGAACCCTCCAATGCAATTAGTGTTGCAATATTAGCACATATCATTTCATAATGCAACATTTTTTAAGACAGCATTGTGCCCCCGGCACTGATTATGAAGAACACGCTGGCTGGCTCAATGAAAACGGAGCAGATTTGGATTTATGAAGCACAGGGGTCGGAATTATTAAAACAAAAAACGGTATTTTAAAACATTATCTTTTCAGGAGGCCGCCTCTCAGGAACATATTCGTGGGGGATTTTATCTTCGTTCCATTCTTTTGAAACATAAAGGGCGCAGTAGCAACTGCCGTATTCTTCAACATCAGGTGCCCTATATACACAGGGGCACAGGATATCCCTGTCATGTCCCTTGTCTCCCGAAGCCAGCCTGCAAGGACAGGCCGTGTATCCGTACCGCTCCTTGTTGGTAATCAGGGCTTCAAGCAGTTCAAACACACACTCTTTGTCCTTGTTGAAATAATAGCCCTTTGGTTCCTGGGCTTTTTTCAGCATTTCATAAAGTTTTTCGACTTCCATTATAATCCCAGGGCCTCCTTTATCACATTTTCCTTAAATCCCACGATTACTTTATCACCGATGATAATGGTGGGAAATGAGCATTTCGGATTAAACTTTTTGACATCTTCCAGTATCGCCTTCCGTTCTTCTCCTTCTAAAAGATCAATGTCTACAAAATCATACATGACTGAACAATCGCTCAGGAATTTTTTGGTGGATTTACAGTGGCTGCAAGTGCTCAGTGAATAGATTTTAACCAATTTATCAGACATAATGTTGCCCCCTCTATATAATACCAAAACCTGCACAAACAATCTTGAAGGATTTTATGCAGGAATTATGTAGTGTCCTTCCAGAAACAGTAGATTTTGGTTCAAGACAAGGCCGCAGGATTCTTTCGACCGCAGGCGTAGTGTACCTACGTCGAGGATCGAAAAAATCCGAGAACGCAGTATTGGGCCGAAAGATCCTGTTTCTGGAAGGACACTAGGTAATAATTACACTGACATGTCTTAACGCCCTATTGCGTTAGCATATTTTCCCTTAATTTTTCATATAAAAAATTACATAAGCATAATCAATGAAATTTTACAACGATCTCATCATAAGTGTTCCGCCTCTTAAATCTCAATTCAGCAATTCAGTCAGTGCAGCCGGTTCTGTAACCGGCGGTTTGCAAGTCAAATCAATGCAAACATACGCTGCCGCCCCCTTCCCGTCCACCGTCTTGACCGAAGAAATAAACGGGAGATTTCTGGCCAGTTTTTCTCTAACATCTTCATTTTCCACCAGCATAACAATCTTACCTGGCATATAACGAGAATATACAGATTTTAACAATGATCGGGTGTCTTCACTGTTCCTGCTCCCGGCAATTATTACTTCGACAGGTCTTGAAAATGAATAAATTAAAGCAACAAGCATCTGTGCAGCCGAATCCGGATGTGAGCTAACCCGTGATAAAACACTCCTTAAGGTTCTTTCGGCCGCTGTTGAATATTTCTTTGAATCAATAAAGCGGGAAAGTCGTAAAAGATTCAATACGGCCACTGAACCGGCAGAGGGTATCACACTATCAGAATCCTCCTTTACACGCATAATCAGGTTTTTATCATGATCTTTGCGAGTCATAAAAAACCCGCCATCTGCTTCATCGTAAAAAAGTCTAATCTGTTCATCCGTCAATACCAAGGCCCAATCGAGCCAGCGGGGATTGAAATCGGCTTCATAAAGATCTATAAGGCCTTGAACTAAAAAAGCATAGTCACCGGCCATACCGGCAATTTTTCTTTCTCCCTTACGCCATCTTCTAAAAAGAATTTTCGTTTCAGGATCATAAAGATTTTTTTGGATAAATTCCGCAGCATTGCGGGCAGCCTTTAAGTATCTTTCCTCTTCCAGCACCTGATATGACCTTGACAAAGCTGATATCATGAGTCCGTTCCATGAGGTAAGGATTTTGTCGTCTAAATGCGGCCGGTGTCTGGCTGATCGAGCCTGCAAAAGCTTTAATTTTGATTCCTCCAGCACTTCTGCTATCTTACTTTTTGGTTCACCGAATTTCTCAGCATTTTCATCCAGAGAATGGGCGGCAAATAAGATATTTTTACCTTTAAAATCACCATGTTGATCATACTCCACATTCCCTTCTGCCTGCACACCGTATCGGTAAGCAAATACTTTACTCACATCAGGACCTAAAATATTATTTATCTCTTTTTGCTCCCACACGTAGAAGGCGCCTTCAACCTTCTTTTTATCCCCAAAATTTGCGCCTGAACCTGCCGGAGTACTGTCTGCATCTTCGGCTGAATAAAAACCTCCATCCGGATGGGTCATGTCGCGCAGAACATAATCCGCTGTTTCCCTGGCGATTTTTTCAAAAAAGCTGTCACGAGTAACCAGGTAAGCATCCAGATAATTATTAACGAGTTGGGCATTATCATACAGCATTTTTTCAAAATGCGGAACATGCCATTTAGCATCGGTGGAATAGCGATGAAATCCTCCGCCGATGTGATCATAAATTCCGCCTTTTGCCATGGCGCGAAGTGTAAAATCGCACATCGCAAGGGCTCTGTCCTTCTGTTGAACCTTCATATTATTATTTATGGCAAAATGATGGTAGGCCATTAAGAAACTTTGAATCGATGGAGATGGAAACTTTGGTGCACGGCTAAATCCTCCTCTCCTTTCATCGTAATTTAATGAAAAATTACCCAGTGCTCTATTTAGCAAGTTTTGATTGAGAGGAGCATCATTAGAAGTCCAGGAAAGATAATCAGCGAGTCTGTTTGTAATCTCCTGTCCTGAAGTGAACAACTTTTTTCGACTTAAAGGATCTTTCCAGGCAGCAGTGATAAGTTGTAAAAGCTCGGGCCATGCCGAAATACCTGGTTTTGAAACCGGCGGGAAATAGGTGCCTCCAAAGAACGGCTTCAGTTCCGGCGTCAAAAATACATTTAATGGCCATCCTGCAGAACCTGTTATGGCCGAAACCGCAGTTATATATATTTTGTCAAGATCCGGTCGCTCTTCTCTGTCAACTTTGATACAAACAAAGTTATTGTTCATAAGTTCAGCGATAGCCGGATTCATGAACGATTCTTCCTCCATTACATGACACCAGTGACAAGTTGAGTAGCCTATAGATAAAAGGATCGGTTTATTTTCCGCCTTCGATTTATTAAGGGCCTCATCCCCCCATGGATGCCAGTCAACAGGGTTATATGCGTGCTGGAGAAGGTACGGACTTTTTTCATTAATAAGGCGATTAGGTTTTGGTTTATGTTCAATCATACTATTCTCCTCAACAGAAATTGAGACTCCCGGATTGAAAAAAAAGAGAACGACAACCAGAGCGGTCGATATAAAAATGCGTTGAACAAACATCATTATAAGCTCAGATTTTTTCTTTTGTTAATATGAGAGCTCCTTGAAACAAAGCATTTTTTTAGCCCGGATTTCTTATCCTGCTTGAAGTATGATGCATCTGCAAAGCATCAAATATGAAACCGGAAAAACTTTTCGTGCGAAATTCGGATTAGCTCTTGACAATGAATAATACATGTTGATCTTATTAGTAATGATTGTCATTAATAAATCCTTGTCAAGTCTGATTACATTTCATTTTACAAGCGTAAATGGACAATCGATTATTAGCCTTTGAATTTGTAAAGGGGGGATGTTTACCGCAGATTTTTTATAGATAAGCGTGAGAATAAAAAAGGAGTTATATTTTCTAAGTTCGAATTTCCGAGCTGCAATTATCAGCTGGGATGGTTATTTTTTGTACAAGAGGGGCAAAGTCCTTCAAATTCAAGTCTATGCCCAATTATAGTGTAAACGGTCACACCGTAAAGCTCATTTTCAAGCCTATTAAATGGCGCAATGGGAGCATCGTCAACCCTCCCACATCTTAAGCATCGAATATGATAATGTTTTTTCGGATTCCAATCAAATCGTTTTATGGTGCCGCCAAGTTCAAGCTTTTGTATAAATCCCGATTCAGAAAGGACTTCCAAGTTTCTATAAACCGTTCCAAGGCTGATGCGCGGTAGACGTTCTCTAACCATCATGTAAATTTCATCAGCGCTAGGATGGATATTAGTCTGTCTCAGGACTTCCAGAATCGTCTTGCGCTGGAGCGTCATTCTGCGATTCTGTGTTTTCTTCAAAATATTTTTCCTTTTTTATATTGTCATGTAAAAATTATTTATCAATTGTCTTGACAAGTGTATTTTAAAAGTTGTATTGTATTGATAATGGTTACTGATAGCATTTAAATTTTATGCTGTCAATGTGAAAAATTAAATAATTATTAATATTACCATGAGACCTTTGAAAAATGCTCAATTTTGTTCAAGTTCAAGGAAGGCGAAAATTTTAACCACAGGAATACATTTAGTATTTTGAGGATTACAATTTGAGCCTGACACAGAAATTGGGCAAAAGGGGGCGTTTTGCAATGGTCTCACCATGTATGGGTATAACATCTCTAAGAAGGAGGTATTTCAAATGGCAGAAGAAATAAAAGAAAAGGCAGCCAAGCCCAAAAAAGTAGCAGATCCTGTAGCAGCTTCCATTGATGTCGCCACACAGGAAATGATAGCACGTGCACAGGAGCTGGGTATTGATACGGTATTTGACAGGGCTGTAACAATGAGACCCTGTAATATAGGCCTGCAGGGTATTTGTTGTAAAAACTGTGCCATGGGGCCTTGCCGCTTAACGCTTCCCAAAGGGGGAATTGAAGGCGAGGATACACGGAAAGGCCTGTGCGGTGCTACGGCAAATACTGTTGCGGCACGAAATTTTGCCCGAATGGTTGCAGCCGGTACAGCAGCCCATTCAGATCACGGCCGCAGTGTTGCAGAGGTCTTTTTGTCGGTTGCCAGAAAAGAGACCGAAGACTACAAGATTAAAGACCCAGGCAAGCTCATAGCCATTGCGCCTCACTTTGGTGTTGTCACCACAGTTGAGATTGACGGTGAGCAGGTAGACCGGGACCTTGACGAGATCGCCCTTGAGGTGGCTGAAAAGGCATTGGCCGAATGGGGTAAGCCCGAAGGAGAACTCTACTATCTGAAACGCGCTCCTAAACCTCTTTATGAACGATGGAAGAAACTGGGTGTACTTACAAGGTCTATCGACAGGGAGATTGTAGAAATTATGCACCGTACCACCATGGGTGTTGACCAGGATTACAAGAACATCGTCAAGCAGTGCACCCGAACAGCCCTTGCAGACGGATGGGGCGGTGCAATGATAGCAACGGATCTCCAGGATATTATGTTTGGGACACCTTCTCCTTTGCAGTCCGAAGCCAATCTTGGAATCATGAAGGAAGACCATGTCAACATTATCATTCACGGTCATGAGCCCGTACTCTCAGAGATGATAGTGGTTGCCGGCCAATCCAAGGAGATGGTGGAGTATGCGATCTCAAAAGGCGCCAAGGGGATTCAGCTGGGCGGAATCTGCTGTACAGGCAACGAAATCCTTCAGCGCCACGGAGTACCTCCTGCAGGAACCTTTCTGCAGCAGGAGCTTGCAATTATCACCGGCGCTTGTGACGCCATGGTGGTAGATATTCAGTGTGTGTTCCAGAACCTTGCCAATGTAGCCAAGTGCTTTCACACGAAGCTCATCACAACCCATCCCATTGCCAAGATGGAGCAGGACAATGTGATTCACATCGAATTTGATGAGCATCATGCCATGGAAGATGCCAAGCGGATCGTGAAGATGGCCATCGACAATTTTGAGAACCGGAGTGCGGAGGTGATGATCCCGAAACACAAATCCGTGCAGATTGCCGGTTTTGGTGTGGAATCCATCGAGTATCATCTGGGTGGGACCTTCCGGGGATCTTACTATACGTTAAATGACAATATCATCAACGGTCGTATCCGTGGCATTGCGGGTGTTGTGGGCTGCAACAATGCCAGGACAAAACACAATGAGGAACACGTTACGATTATAAGGGAGCTGATCAAGAATGACGTGCTTGTTCTTACAACCGGCTGCAGCGCCATAGCTTTAGGAATGCACGGTTTGCTGACACCCGAGACAGCACAGGTATACTGCGGTCCGGGATTGGCCGAAGTGTGTGAGACCGTTGGTATTCCGCCTGTTCTGCACCTTGGTTCCTGTGTTGACAACAGCCGCATTCTGCTGGCGGCTACAGAAGTTGTTAAGGCCGGTGGGCTCGGAAACGACATCCGTGATTTGCCGGCAGCCGGAAGTGCGCCCGAATGGATGAGTGAAAAGGCCATTGCCATCGGTCATTATTTTGTAGCTTCAGGCGTATACACGGTCTTTGGGTATCATATGCCTTTGGACGGTGCTCCGGTTTTCAAGGATTATCTGTATAAGGAACTGGAGAACATTTACGGCGGCATGTGGGATTGTGAACCCGATCCTGTCAAGCATGCACAAAAGATGATTGCCCATATCGATAAAAAGCGCAAAGAACTCGGCATCGACAAGGCAAGAGATAGGGTGCTTATGGATATGGCTGATCGCCAGAAGATGGAAGCAGGCTATTAGACTGCCTAAATCGAATATTTAAACCTTTGGGCGAAAGATTTCAAATTAGTAACCGAAGGCGCAGTGCCCAAGTGATAAGGCAAGATCCATTTAATAAAAAAAGGGGCTTCTGTTCAAAAGCCCCTTTTTATTATTCTTGAATCCTCAGCCTTTACATTTAATCCTATTAGAACCTATCTCAAAAATAAGATTAGTGTTCAGGGCAAGGCGCGAAACGGTGAAAAAGCGGAGCATACACGTAGTATGTGAGCATTTTGAACCGTTTCGCAACACCGCCATGGGCACTTAGATTGT